>NZ_JAHZPT010000025.1:0-29158 GCF_019929545.1 Streptococcus mitis | reverse complement strand
AATAATAACCTCATCTTATGATAAGGCTATTATCTCATATTTTGGTGTCCATTGGATAGGTTTTTAGAGGTGCCCTTCATTTTTTTCTCCTTTTATCCTTTAGATAGGACAGGTATTTTCAATATTAAATTATATCATATTTTCCTATTCTTTGCCCATTTCTACTAATGTTATAAGGTAAATACTATTCCCCAAAAAGTAGAAATTCCTATCCTTTTATTTCACAACAAGCTCATAACGTGTCTTGCTTGTAAAGGTTTGACCTGCTTTGAGAATGACTTGGTCTTTGAGGTCACTGTGAATGGCATCTGGTAAAGCTTGCGCTTCAAGGGCAATCCCATTGTGCTGTACCATTGGCTGACCTCCTATGATGACACTCTCATCCACAAAGTTTGCTGTGTAAACTACAAAGCAAGGAGCTTCTGTCTTGAAAAGCAGGAAGCGACCTGAGTTTTGGTCATAAAGGAATCCAGCATTGTCATGACCTGCAGGAAGGGCAAATGGATGATCCAAACCTGATACCTGCTGGATTTGCTCATCTTCTTCTGCAAAGATATCTTTCAACAAGGCACCATTGTAGATGTGTTTGACCACATCACGGTTGGCTTCTGGAGTTTTGGCAGGAACACCGTCGGAAGCGATTGGGTAAATGCCCTCAGTATTTAGTTGGAAGACATGACGGTCAATCGTCTGCGTGAAATCACCAGACAAGTTGAAATAGCTGTGGTTTGTTGGATTGACCAGCGTATCTTGATCGGTCGTCACCTTGTAGCTGATTTCATAGGCACCAGTTTCTTCTAAGTTGTAGCTAATCCAGATTTTAAGATTGCCAGGGAATCCTCCTGTCCCATCTGTACGCTCTGTGTAGAGGGTCAAGCCATGGTCGCTCACCTCAACTAGTTCAAACAAGCTCGAATCCCAACCAGTTGAACCACTGTGGTTACAGTTGCTAGCATTGTTGACTTCAAGGTCATATGTCTTGCCATTTAATTCAAAGGTCGCACCTGCAATACGGCCCGCCACAGGACCTACGCTAGCTCCATGCTTGGGACTATTGCCTACATAGCTATCAAAATCATCAAAACCCAAGATAACGTTGGCAAAGTTTCCAGCCTTGTCAGGTGTGACATAGCGCAAGATGGTTGCACCATAAGTCATAACCTCAAGCTGGTAGCCACCGTCCGTCTCAAAGCGATAGGCCAAGACATCCTTGCCCTCAACATTTCCAAATACACGCTCTGTGTATGCTTTCATTCTGTTCTCCTTTTACTATTTCTCTCAAGCAAACAAACCATAGAAAGCCTACTGACAATCTATGGTTTATCTGATAGTTTACAAATTCTCTTGTCAAGAATTCATAAACACTGTCTTACTTTTGATATTCGTGGATGATAACACCTTGTACCACACGGTTTACTGTACCTGTAGGAGACGGTGTATCTGGTTTGTTTTCTACCTTGAGTGAAGTCAATAGGGCAAAGAGTTGGGCATAAACGATGTAAGGGAAGACACGGTAAATATCATTCAAGACACCGCCACAACCAAGGGCCACTTCTTTGACATTTGCAAGACCAAAGGCTTGATCACTCAAAAGCACAACACGGCGAGCAATCTGGTCACCAGCAACTTCACGAACCAAATCCAAGTCGTACTTGCGAGTGTAGTCTGTTGTTGTACCAAAGACCAAAACAACTGTATCTTCGTTGATAAGAGATTTTGGACCGTGACGGAAGCCAACTGGGCTTTCATACATAGTCGCAACTTGACCAGCAGTCAGTTCCAAAATCTTGAGCTGAGCTTCATGAGCAAGTCCAAAGAAAGGACCAGCGCCTAGATAGATGACACGGTTAAAGTCTAGGTCAACAAGTTCTTTGACATCTTCTGCATTGTCTAGAATTTTACGGGCAAGACTAGATACAACTTCAAAACGTTCAGACTTAACAGCAAATTCTGTAGGATCAAAGACTAAGAGAGCTGTCAACATCATAGACGTAAAGCTAGAGGTCATGGCAAAGCCAGCATCATTAGAAGCAGCTGGTTGCAAGAGCAAGAGATTGCGTTCATCTCCATGAGCTTGAAGAGCCAATTTACCGTCCGCTGCACAAGTAATCGTCACTTGATAAAGCTCATCCACCAAGGCTTTTGCCAAATCAACAGTCGCAACACTTTCGGGAGAGTTCCCACTACGAGCAAAAGATACAAGGACAGTTGCCACATCTTTTTTCAAATAAGTTTCTGGATTGGCAACGATATCTGTTGTCGCAATAGCATTGAAATTCCATTTGCGTTCGTCATAGACTTCTTTAAAGTAAGGTACCAAGGTATCTCCCACATAAGCAGAAGTCCCCGCACCTGTCAAGATAACCTTGATATAGTCATGTTTATCAGCAATCCCTTGCAGGAAGGCTGCAATTTCTTCACGTTTTGCTTGATAAGATTCAAAAGCTTCTCTCCATACATCTGGTTGTTGGTAGATTTCACGTGTAGTGATTTCTGCACCCAATTCGAGCAAATCTTCTTTTGTATAATGTAGCATTGAGTTCCTCTTTTTCTATTAAATATGGGAATGGGAGTAAGCCCCATTCCCATGTATATTCTATATAAAATGCTCTAACGATTTTCACGTTGTCACATCGTATACTCAATGAAAATCAAAGAGCAAACTAGGAAACTAGCCGCAAGCTGCTCAAAACACTGTTTTGAGGTTGCAGATAGAACTGACGAAGTCAGTAACATCTATACGGCAAGGCGACCCTAGTATGGTTTAAAGAGATTTTCGAAGAGTATTATTCATCTTCGTCATCATCGAAGCCAGCTAACAGGTCATTAACTTTCACAATGCTTTCTGCAGCACGGTTCTTATAGTCCGCATCTGCACCTGTAAGGCTCGCATTGATAAATTCAATCACCATTGGAAGATTCATCCCTGCGTAAAGTTCGATGTCACGACCTTCCATAATCAAACGGCTTACCACGTTACATGGTGTTCCACCGAGAAGATCTGCAAAGACTATGAAATCATCCAAACCTTCAATAGCTGCTTCAAATTTTGCAGTAAATTCTTCTGGGCCATCTTCTGGAAGAAGAGCCACTGCATGAATGTTATCTTGTGGGCCCATAATCATTTCTGTGCTGCCTTTAAGCTCCTCACAGAAGCGACCATGGCTGACCAAAATTAATGATTTTACCATAAAACTTATTTAGGTCCCATTCCAAATGCAAAGTGACCAAGGGCAGAAAGACCTACTGCAAGAGCGATAATGATACCGATAGCTTTAGTAGAGGTCATACCTTTCTTACCAAGCAACCAGAAGATAAAGGCAGTAAAGATTGCTGGAAGCAAACGTGGGAAGATTTGGTTCAAGATGTCTTGGAAATCAATCATCTTTTCACCGATTGGCAACTTGTAAGAAATTTCAAAGTTGATCATTGTTGCTACAAGAGCACCCATCATGAAGACACCAAGTACAGATGCAGCGTCAATCAAAGCTGTCAAGGTACTTTGCATATTGTTGATAAGGTTAACCCCTTCTTTGTAGGCAAATTCCAACTGTTTCCAACGGAAGATGTCATACGCTACTGCAACTGCAATCCAAAGGAAGATACCCCAAGGTTGTCCAGCGATAGCCATAGTTGCTGCGATAGATCCCATGATAGCAGGTACAAGCGAACCAAAGATTGTATCTCCAAGAGGAGCAAAGGGTCCCATCAAACCTGTCTTGATACCGTTAACGGCATCTTTTGAACCTACACCATCTTTTTCTTCCATGGCAAGGTCAAAACCAGCGATAATGGTATGGAAGAATGGAGAAGTATTGAAGAATTGAGTATGAACTTTCATCATTTCCTTCAATTCAGGAGTTCCATCCCCATACATTTTACGCAATTGAGGCAAAATCATGTAAAGGTAACCAGAAGCTTGCATACGTTCGTAGTTCCAACCCAATTGGAAAGTAAACAAGCTACGTTTGTTGATTTGATTAAAATCTTCTTTTGTAAGTTTGTAATTAGAATTCGTCATCTTCGATTTCCCCACTTTCTGATGGTGTAGAAGGTTCTGCTACAGCTACTTTTTGGCTATTTTTGAAGTGAAGCACTGCAAGGAAGATACCTACGATAGAGATACCAATCATAGACAAACCTTTGAAGTTGTTCACGAAACCAATTTTTTCAGCAACATCTTTCGGTAGAGTACCTACGATACCAGCAACAGCGCCACCAAGACCTGTTACATATGAGTAAAGAACAGTCAACATAGCTGTCAAACCAAATCCCATAGCAAGGTAGTGAAGGTTACGTTTAACTGGAAGGTAACGAAGCAAGATTGCAAATCCAAGACCTGGAAGCATACGTCCTGCAAGTGTCAAACCATCTGCAACCCATTGGTATTTTGTAACGAAATCTACTACGTGTTGTACAAATTCACCACCAAAAGCAAGCGCGAAGAAGACTGGAAGGGCACGAGATAAAGCCCAAGGAATCGCACCAAGTAGGTAGTTACGTTCAATACCTTTGTAATCAAAGCGTTCGATTGCCGCATCCACACGGTGAGCAAAGAAGGTAGTAGTCATACGACCAAGAACGTCGAAGTAAGTCAAGAGAGCTGCTACTGGCACAGCGATTGTTGTGATCGCAAGTGCTGTATCAATTCCTTGTGAAACAGAGAAGGCTGTCGCAAGAACCGCACCAGAAGTTGCGTCGATACGAGAAGCACCACCGAAGGTACCAACCCCAAGAACGAACAGTTGCAAGTTACCACCGATAAGCAGACCAGTAGTCACATCTCCCATAATCAAACCAGTAATGAAACCAGCAAATACAGGGGAACCTGCAGATGAAACGATCGTCAACTCATCACAAATTTGATAAGCTGAGTACAAAGTGAGAAGTAAAATTTGCCACCATTGTATCATAACAATGACCTCCTAAAAATTTTTTCCTATTTTAATAAGCTCAAAAAGTCTGAAATTGGATCATTTGGAACCATTTGAGCAGTAAGTTTAACACCTTTTTCCGCCAATTTGTGGAAATCTTCCACATCCTTGTCCACTACGTTAATAGAACGTGTGATAGCGCGAGTTTCTGGTGTTTGAGACATATTACCGACATTGAGTGTTTCAAGTGGAACACCTGCTTCGACCAAACCAAGGAAGCGGTCTGGTTTACGAGCCACGATAAAGAGACGTTGGCTATCATATTTACCAGCAAGAATATTGGCTGCCGCTTTTTCAATTGGCAAAATACTCAACTTCACACCTGGTGGTGTCGCAAGTTTCAAACCACTCTTTTCAACGTCGTTGTTGACAACTTCGTCATCTACAACCATAATACGTGAAACATTTAGTTTTCCAGCCCATAGATTGGCTACTTGTCCGTGGATCAAACGTCCATCAATACGGCATCCTACAATTGTCATAAATTTTCCCCCTTTATATGTTTTAGTGTAGGTTTACGAGTTAAATGAATCTCTTCTTTATATTCACCCTCTGTCTCAAAGATAATGACGCGGTTGGCACCTTCCTTGAGATAGCTATGAGGGATATAAAGCGAGAGGGTTGGGCCAACGTTCCAAAAACGTCCTAGGTTCTGCCCATTGACAAAGGCAACTCCCTTACCAAACTCAGACAAGTCTAGATAAGTATCTTTTGGCGCTTCGATTGTAAAATCATAAGCGTAAAAGGCTGGTTGTCCTTCTGTCCATCCTTTTGAAAAATCAATTTTCTCAGGATTATCTAGTGGGAGTGGATAGTGTTTCCAGTTTAGTAAGAAGTGCAAATCCTTACAAACCCCTGTCCGAATTCCCTTACGTTGCGTATCTGCTAAGAACTTATGTCCATAGTTGACACGCCCCATATTTTCTACCAAGATATCTAGCCTAGATAGCGCTTTCTTTTCACCTTGATAAAAAATATCTTCCCCAATCTCTGTCTGATATTGAGTTTCGACCCACTGACCATCGACATAAAGCTGAGCCCTATCTCGACCATCAATGATACGAAGTCTTTCTTCTTCTGCATCCCAGTTTGTTTCTGTTCGATAGAGTAGATAGCCATAGCTTTGTCCCAACTCCTCCATCTTTTTAGGATAGAGGCTTTCTACTGGACTTGACAAGCTATACAAGGTTTCAAACAAGGACACTTTTTCAACTAGTGGAATAGCATCCAACTCCATACTCTCTTTGTAGAGTGGTTCCAGCTGCGGATACTCTGGAAAATGTGTTGCCATCATCTTCTTGACTGCCAGATATTTGGCAGTTGGATTTCCTTCCTCATCTAGGAGGGCATCGTAATCATAAGATGTAACTTGTGGCAGGTCCAAAGTCCCTCGAGCTGAGCAACCATTCATGAAACCAAAGTTTGTACCACCGTGGAACATGTAAAGATTGATAGAGCCTTGTTCCAAAACTTCTCGAACTGCATCTGCCAACTCTTTTGGATCCCGTGTGATAATCGGTTCTTTCCAACGATTGAACCAGCCGTCCCAGAACTCCATACACATGAGCGGCCATTTCTTGCCATGTTCATCAAAGAATTCCTGCATCTGTGAAAAGTTGTACGGAGCTTTAGAACCAAAATTCCCTGTCACAAAGAGATCATCTTCGATCAAAGTTCCAGCTTTCAGAGTAGCTCGCCATGGACCATCTGATGTAAAGAGGGGACAGGTTACGCCACGTTCTTCCATCAACTGTCGAATTGCTCTTAGGTAAGCCTTATCTTCGCCATAAGAACCATATTCATTTTCAACCTGCATCATAAGGATATTGCCACCATTGTCCAACAAATGTGGCACCAACCGTGACAAGAGCTGGTCATAGTAGCGACCGACAGCTTCAATATAAGTAGGATCTGAGGAACGAAGCCTCATATTCTTTGTTAAGAGCCAGGCTGGTAAGCCACCGAATTCCCACTCTGCACAGATGAAGGGTGACGGACGAACGATAGCGTAGAGACCCAAATCTTGTGCTGTCTGAAGAAATCGCTCCAAATCCAGAGCTCCTTCAAAGTGAAACTCACCCTCACGAGGCTCGTGTAAATTCCAGGCCACATAAGTCTCTACTGTATTAAAACCAAGAGCCTTCAAGTTATAGAGCGAATGATACCAATCTTCTGGAGGAACCCTAAAATAATGAATGGCGCCAGATAAAATCTTAAATGATTTTCCATCGAGATAAAAATCATCTCGTATCTCAAATCGTTTCATATTCTTACCTTCTGACAACTAAAGTTTACGCTTTCATTTGTTGATATAGTAAATATATCTCAATATCTTGCATTTGTCAATAGGTTTTCACAATTTTTTTCATTTTTCACTAAATTTTACACAAAAAACTTATAAAAATCTTGTAATCTATAGTCATAACAACATTTTAGCACCATGTATAAAAATGTAGATTTTTCTATTTATTCCTATGTAAATTAACCTTATAGCCTATTATTCTAATTTTTTTATTCAAAAGGCTACTATTCTTTCCAGTTTTATGGTAAAATCTTTAACGGAGAAGGAAAATCGAGGTGAAAATATGGCAATTCCAAAGTATCAATATATTAAAGATGAGTTAAAGAACAAAATCATTTCTGGTCAATTTGCCAGTGGAGATAAATTCTACACTGAAGCTGAATTGATTGCAATGTATGATGTTAGTTCTATCACAGTTGTTCGCGCTTTAAACGACCTTGCCAAGGATGGCTATATTGTCCGTCAACAAGGAAAGGGTACATTCGTTTCACGCGCACGCAAACACAAACTCGTAGAGTTTTCAGATGTAGAAGTTTTTGAAACTAAAGATGATAAAGTTACCGTCCTTTCTATTGAGCGTGGAAATAAACTAAGCTACTTAGAAAAACTTGGACTTCGCGGAGATCAGTTCTACTACAAGATTGAACGCGTTCGCGAAACGGGTGGTGTTGTGTACATCTACCATACATCTTACATTCCAGAACAATACATCAACGCAAATTATCCAAATCTTGAATATTATAGCTCTATCTATAACCGTTTCAAATTGGATTACCACATTCACATGAATGATGAACATTTTGAAGAAATCAATGAAATAGCATTTCCAACTCCAGAACATGCGGCTTCGGTCCTCGGAGTCGATGAACAATTCCCAACCGTTTTACAAACCAAGACTACTAAACTAGAGTCTACTGGTCAAGTTCTCGCTTACAGCGAAACATATAAACGAGCGGATTACTACAAAATCAAATTCATTTCATGTGACCGTGATCACTAAGAAGAAAGCCTGAGCCTCGCTTGGGCTTTTTCTATGCTTATTATATGACATTAAAAATATATTTTCTATATGTCAATTAAGATAAACTAAATTTGTTTAAATTTTACTAAAATATAGGTAATTTTTATCAAAAACACTTTAAAATAAAAGAAAAATCGAAGTTCTTCTACTCCTATAAATAGAGTAATAGAAATTCGATTTTTATTCTAATTATCCTAAACCAAGACGTTCAAAGATATCATCCACTCGTTTGGTGTAGTATGTAGGGTTGAAGATTTCATCGATTTCTTCTTGAGTGAGGCGAGAAGTTACCTCTGGATCTGCTTCGAGAAGCGGTTTAAAGTCTACTTGATTATCCCAAGAGTAGGCTGTTTTTGGTTGCACCAAGTCATAGGCTTGCTCACGGGTCATGCCTTTTTCAATCAAGGTCAACATAGCGCGTTGGCTGAAGATGAGACCAAAAGTTGAGTTCATGTTACGGATCATGTTTTCAGGGAAGACTGTCAAGTTCTTAACGATATTTCCAAAACGGTTAAGCATGTAATCAATCAAAATGGTTGTATCTGGTGTGATGATGCGCTCAGCTGATGAGTGAGAGATATCACGCTCATGCCAGAGAGCAACGTTCTCATAGGCTGTAATCATGTGCCCACGAATAACACGCGCAAGACCCGTCATGTTCTCAGAACCGATAGGGTTGCGTTTGTGAGGCATTGCTGAAGACCCTTTTTGCCCCTTAGCAAAGAATTCTTCTACTTCGCGTTGTTCTGATTTTTGCAAACCACGAATTTCTGTTGCCATACGTTCGATTGAAGTAGCGATGCTAGCAAGAACTGCAAAGTACTCAGCGTGAAGGTCACGAGGAAGCACCTGTGTGGAGATTTCTTGAGCACGGATACCCAATTTGTCGCAGACGTATTGCTCAACGAATGGCGGGATATTGGCAAAGTTACCAACCGCACCAGAGATTTTACCAGCTTCCACTCCAGCAGCTGCATGCTCGAAACGCTCGATATTGCGCTTCATTTCGCTGTACCAAGTCGCCAATTTAAGACCAAAAGTTGTAGGCTCCGCATGCACACCGTGGGTACGACCCATCATGATGGTGAACTTGTGCTCCTTAGCCTTATCAGCGATGATGTTGGTGAAATTTTCAAGGTCACGACGAATGATGTCGTTGGCCTGCTTGTAGAGGTAACCGTAAGCCGTATCCACCACGTCAGTTGATGTCAAACCATAGTGAACCCACTTGCGCTCTTCACCAAGAGTCTCAGAAACCGCACGCGTGAAAGCCACCACATCGTGACGCGTCTCCTCTTCAATTTCCAAAATACGGGCAATGTCAAAGTCCGCTTTCTCGCGAATCAAAGCTACATCTTCCTTAGGGATTTCCCCCAACTCAGCCCATGCCTCGTCAGCCAAGATTTCTACCTCAAGCCAAGCACGGTATTTATTTTCTTCACTCCAAATGTTCGCCATCTCAGGACGAGAGTAACGGTTAATCATATTGTTCATTTTTCCTTTCTTCTTAAGCTGTTGGGAATAAGCTATCTAGGTAAACCAAGATTTCTACTCAAACTCCTCTTTTCCAATAAACACAGATGGATAGTGTGGTAATTCATTGAGATGAGTATCCAATGGTAAATCATAAATCGCTAGATAGTTTTCAGGGTACTGTGCAACTAGCTCTGCATATTTCGCTTGTACCTTATCTTGGTCAGCACTAGCAAACAAGACTTCAACAACTGCTCCAGTCTTATCCTTTTCAACAAAAGCGTTAACGATTATTTGTATCATAGACTTGTCCTAAAAATCAATCCCTTTCCCTAACTCCTCAACCTCATCTGGCACATCACTAAACAAAGTCACATGTCCCATCTTGCGGTTGTGCTTCGCTTCTATTTTACCATACATGTGGAGGTGGGCGCTTGGATTTTCTGTCACATATTGCTCAGCAGCCTCGACATGCTGGCCGAGAACATTGAGCATGACGGCTGGGGCATGTAGTTTGATGGCTGGCAATGGTGCTCCGAGAACACCTAGAATATGGGCATCAAACTGAGAGAAGTCACAGGCTTCGATTGAGTAGTGTCCTGAATTGTGTGGACGCGGGGCAATCTCATTGACAATGATGTCATCAGCCGTCGCAAACATTTCCACACAGAGGGTTCCAGACAGGTTAAGCTGTTCAGCAATCTTCACTGCCATGGCTTTTGCTTTTTCAGCTAGACTTTCTGAAATACGGGCTGGCACAATGGTTTTTGAAAGAATGTTGTTTCGGTGGATATTTTCCTGAACTGGGAAAACTGTCACATCCTTGCCATTTCCTGACACGATGACAGAAATTTCAAGGTCAAAATTGACAAATTCTTCCAAGACACAGGCTGCTGAGTCAGCTAACGCATAGGCTTCTTCCAAGTCTGCTTCCGAGCGAATGACCTTTTGTCCATGGCCATCGTAGCCACCTGTTGCAGTCTTGAGGACATAGTTTTTAGAAAGGTCAATATCTGCCAAATCTTGGATTGAGGTCACAACCTTGTAAGGTGCTACAGTGACTTGAGCCTTGTTTGAGAGGAAGTCCTTCTCAAAAATCCGATTTTGAGAAATGCGAAGGAGATCTGTTCCTTGAGGGAGCTGACCATCCTTAATGACAGCATCCAAACCGTCAGCATCGACATTTTCAAACTCATAGGTTAAGACATCGCAACGCTCAGCCAACTGACTCAGAGCATCCACGTCATTATAAGGCGCCACAATGATTTCCGCTACGCGAGAAGCTGGGCAATCAGCCGCAGGATCCAGCGCGATAACCTTGTGCCCCATGTAGATAGCAGAAATGGCCATCATCTGACCCAGCTGGCCGCCACCTATAATTCCGATTGTTTTAGATGAGCTCATTTGTAGACTCCTCTGCGATTTTTCCTTGCTCTTCTGCAAAATCTGCCAATGCTGTCGCGATAGCCTGATCCTCTACTGAAAGGAGACGAAGGGCAAAGAGAGCCGCATTTGTCGCACCTGCTTCACCAATAGCCATAGTTGCGACTGGTACTCCACCTGGCATCTGAACGATGGAATAGAGTGAATCCACGCCACTAAGGGCACGAGATTTGACTGGCACGCCGATGACTGGAAGAGTTGTTTTGGCAGCTACCATTCCTGGCAAGTGGGCTGCGCCACCAGCACCTGCGATGATGACCTTGATACCACGACTACGCGCTTCTTCGGCATGCTTGAACATAATGTCAGGTGTGCGATGGGCAGAGACAACCTTCTTTTCGTAGGCTACACCGAAGCGGTCTAGGACTTCGGCTGTTTTTTGCATGGTTGTCCAGTCGGATTTTGAGCCCATGATGATGGAAATAATTGGTTTAGTCATAATTTTTCCTTTTTTCTTCTTTTTTGATAATGGTCTTAGGTGGTGGGGACGGAAGCAAACCTTCGGTTTCATTCCTAAACTTTGAGCCTAAGGTCTCAAAGTTTCCCCGACCAGAACAGATACTGTTCTGGTCTTTTCACCACGGCAACCATTATCGGGTTTGGCGACTCAGTCGCGTTATTCTTATATCTTTACTTAATCGCCTTGCTTCCGATATCGGTTCGGTAGAAGAGCCCTTCTGTGTTTTGTTTGTCGAGTTGGCTGTAGATGGTGTTTTGGGCTTCTTTGACGGTGTCTGCTGTGGTAACTAGCATATAAACACGTCCACCGTTTGATAGCAGTGCTCTGCTATTTTCCGCAAACTTAGCCCCTGCATAATAGGTGATAATGTCGCCTTCTGTCTTGGCTGGCAACTTGACACCTTTTTCATAGTCTAGCGGATAACCATTGGATGCGACAACCACACCCAGCGTCACACCCTTGTCCGTCCACGTGATCTTCGGATCCTTACCATCGAGAATATCCGTGATATTTTGCGCAAAATCAGAGGTTAATCGAGGTAGAATAATCTGAGTTTCAGGATCTCCAAAGCGAGCGTTAAACTCGATGACCTTAGGTCCATCAGCTGTCAAGATAAGCCCTGCGTAAAGGACACCCAGATAAGGGCGACTTTCTTTAATCATCCCTTCGAGGACTGGCTTGACAATGGTGTCGACCGCTATATCAACTACACTATGTGGTAAGTGTGGAACTGGCGCATAGGCACCCATACCACCCGTGTTAGGCCCTTTGTCGCCATCATAGGCACGTTTGTGGTCCTGAGCCGTTGGCATGATGTAGAACTTATCACCATTGACAAAGGCAAAGAGTGAAAATTCCTCCCCATCAAGGAATTCCTCAATAACTACACGCGCACCTGAATCACCGAATTTATTGTCCAATAGCATCTCATGAGCTGCTTCGACTGCTTGCTCAACCGTCTCCGCAACGACGACACCCTTCCCAAGCGCCAAGCCATCCGCCTTGACTACGATAGGCGCACTCTGCTTTTCGATATAGGCCTTAGCTTCCTCGAAATCTGAGAATGTGCCATAGACTGCTGTCGGAACGCCGTATTTAACCATGATTTCCTTGGCAAAATCCTTAGACCACTCAAGTTCAGCCGCAGCCTTAGTCGGACCAAAAGCTTTGAGTCCTGCCGCATTGAAATCATCCACAATCCCAGCCGCAAGGGCGTCATCTGGCCCGATAAAGGTCCAAGCAATATCGTTGGTTTTTGCAAACTCAATCAATTTAGAATGTTCGGAAATGGAGATATTCACCACCTCCAAACCATCCAGAGTCATCCCATCATTCCCAGGAGCAACAAAAACCTTTTCTACCTCTTTTGACTCAAGCAACTTCTTAGCAATCGCATGTTCACGACCACCCGAACCGACAACTAACAGCTTCATCTTACAACCTCTTTTGCGAATTATTTACTAACATTATACCACAAACGTTCGTTTTAATCTTGTTTAACTCCGCGTTTTTACGCAAAAAAAGGAAAGAAACTTTTTTCTTCCCTTTAACGTTCTTAATGTCTAAAATGTCTCACGCCTGTGAAGACCATGGTCAAGCTATATTTATCTGCAGCTTCGATAGACTCTTGGTCACGGACGGATCCACCTGGCTGGATGATGGCCTTGATGCCTGCTTTGGCGATTTCTTCCACGTTATCCGCAAATGGGAAGAAGGCATCGGAAGCAAGCACAGCGCCGTCAAGACGGTCTTTAGCTTGGTCAATAGCGATGCGAACAGAAGCCACACGGTTAGTCTGACCTGGACCAACACCCAGTGTCATGTGGTCGTTGGTTACAATGATTCCGTTTGATTTGACGTATTTAATAGCCTTCCAAGCAAACTCAAGAGCTGTCGCTTCTGTCTCAGTTGGTTGGCGTTTGGTCACCACTTGCCAGTCAGCTGGACTTTCTTTGACAACGTCTTGGTTTTGCACCAGAAGTCCACCGACAACACCTGTGTATTCTGCTTCCACTTCGCTAGCCTCTTGAGCATCAAATGGCAAGGCAAGGATACGCAAGTTTTTCTTTTTGTTGGTCAAAATGGCTAGCGCTTCATCCGTATAGCTTGGTGCAATGATAATTTCAAGGAATACACCATGCATCTTCTCAGCTGTCGCAGCATCTACCTCACGGTTAAGAACGACAATCCCACCAAAGATAGAAACTGGGTCAGACTCATAAGCGTAGTCCCAAGCAGTCTCGATGTCATCAGCCTGACCGATTCCACATGTGTTCATGTGTTTGAGAGCCACAACGGTTGGACGGTCTTTGAAATCACGGATAATACGAATGGCAGCGTCAGCATCGCGGATATTGTTGAATGACAATTCTTTCCCGTTGAGCTGTTTCGCTGAAGCAATCGAGTAGTCTGTTGGCAAAGCTTTTTGGTAGAAATCCGCGTCTTGTTGAGGGTTCTCACCGTAACGCATAGCTTGTTTGAGGTCATAGGTCAAAGTGAGCTTTTCAGGTTTGCTTTCCCCCACTTGAGCTGTGAAATACTCTGCAATCAAGGCGTCATAAGCCGCTGTATGACGGAAAACCTTGGCTGCCAAACGTTGGCGGGTTTCGTAAGTCGTTTCGCCGTTGGCTGACAACTCGTTAAGCACCACATCATAGTCAACAGGGTCTACAACAACTGTTACGCTGGCATGATTCTTCGCTGCCGAGCGAAGCATAGATGGCCCACCGATATCGATGTTCTCCACCGCATCAGCATAAGTCACGTCTGGTTTGAGAATCGTTTCTTTAAAGGGATAGAGATTGACCACCACAAGGTCAATCAATTCAATCTTATTATCTTTAGCCGCTTCTAGGTGGCTATCCAAGTCGCGCCGAGCAAGGAGCCCACCGTGGATATTTGGATGGAGGGTCTTGACACGACCGTCCATCATCTCTGGAAACCAGTCACATCATCGATAGCAATGGTGTCCACACCAGCAGTATCAAGGGCAACCTTAGTTCCACCAGTCGAGATAATCTCCCAACCAAGTTTTTTAAGTTCTTGGGCAAATTCAACAATGCCCGCTTTGTCTGAGACGCTGATTAAGGCGCGTTTAGTCATGTTTTTTCCTTTCATTTTCAAACTCTCTACCTACGAATTTTTCGATTCATAAAGTGTAGGGAGACGATTACCAAGACTCCCAAAATTACTGTCAGTAAAAATCTCCCCCAATAGGGAATCTCTGGGAACAAAAAATTTACTAGTAAACGTAGAATGATTACCAAGGTAATCAAGGCAAGTGTTTCCAACCATTTTTTCATTTACTTGTCCAACAATTCTCTAATAACTTCCGGATACAACTTGTACTCCGCTTCATGAATCCGAGTTTCAAAACTTTCAATGGTATCATCAGCCAACCGTGGTACACGTACTTGTTTGATGACCTTTCCTGTATCCACTCCAGAGTCCACCCAGTGAATGGTCACACCAGACTGATCCACGTCAGCATTCCAAGCATCTTCAATCCCATGAGCTCCTGGAAATTCTGGCAAGTAGGCTGGATGAATATTGATAATTCTGCCTTCATAAGCCGCCAATAAGGTTGGCCCAACGATTTTCATGTAGCCTGCTAGACAAACCAAGTCAATCTGGTGCTCTTCTAATAGCTCAACAAGGGCTGCTTCGTAGTCTGCCTTGCTCTCAAACTCCTTGAGTTCAAAAGCATAGGACAGAACGCCGAGCTTGTCTGCACGTTCGAGCACATAGGCATCACGATGGTCTGAAAAGACAAACTCCACTGAAAACTGTTCGGCAATCACCTGAAAATTTGAGCCATTACCAGAGGCAAAAACCGCTATTTTTTTCATTTGATGATGACACTTTCGTTTTCTTTCTTGACGATGCGACCAATTTCATAGACTGGTTCATCCAACAATTCCTTGACACGAATTACATTTTCAGGGCTAACTGCTAGCATAAGTCCCACACCCATATTGAAGATTTCAAACATTTCTTCGTGTTTGATCTGACCGTATTTTTCAAGGGCTTTGAAAATCGGTAAAACTGGAACCTTGTCTTCCTCAATCTCAGCAGCCAAGTCAGCTGCAAACATACGAGGGACATTTTCGATAAAGCCACCACCAGTGATGTGGGCAATGCCGTTGACCAACTCTTCCTTGATGAGTGGCAAAACAGCCTTGACATAGATACGAGTCGGCTCAAGAAGAACTTCCTTGAGTTGCTTGCCTTCCAATTCTGGCAAGATTTCCTCACCTGTGTAATCCGCAAAGACACGACGGACGAGAGAGTAACCATTGGAATGAATCCCACTTGAAGCAAGTCCAAGAAGAACATCTCCCTCTGCCACTTTTGAACCGTCAATGATTTGAGATTTTTCAGCCACACCAACCGCAAAACCAGCCAAGTCGTAGTCATCTTCGCCATACATACCAGGCATTTCAGCTGTTTCCCCACCGATGAGGGCAGCGCCTGCCTGCACACAACCTTCTGCCACACCAGCAACCACTTGTTCTAGCTTAGCTGGTTCATTCTTCCCTGTCGCTACGTAGTCAAGGAAATAGAGGGGCTCCGCACCTGCAGCGATGATATCATTGACACACATGGCCACACAGTCCTGACCGATGGTATCGTGCTTGTCGTACTTAATAGCCAGCATGAGCTTAGTTCCGACACCATCAGTCCCTGAAATCAAGACAGGTTCTTTGACACCTGTTTTTGAAAGGTCAAACATACCACCGAAACCACCAAGAGCTCCCATAACACCTGCGCGCTCCGTACGAGCCACGTGCTTTTTGATTCGTTCAACAACTTCATAACCCGCTTCAACATCCACACCAGATTGAGCGTAAGCATTCTTATTTGTCATTTTTATATTCCTTTTCTTTAACGGAAAATCTATCATCTATTTGTAAAAACTGGTCTTTTCTTCCAAACTTCGACGATAGTCTTCTTCGTAGTCATAGAGAGGTGTCGGGTAGTCACCGTCAAAATAAGCAACACAGAGACCACCATTTGGTGCATCTGTTTCAATCCCAATCGACTCAATCAACCCCTCAATAGAAAGATAGGTCAGACTGTCCGCACCAATGATTTGGCGAGTTTCTTCGACCGTATGATTAGCCGCAATCAGCTCCTGACGTGTCTGGATATCAATCCCGTAGAAACATGGATAAGCTAGCGCTGGACTACCAATAGCAACGTGAACCTCAGTTGCACCCGCTTCTTTCAAGAGCTGAACGATACGACGAGAGGTTGTTCCACGTACAATAGAGTCATCAATCATAACCACACGCTTGCCTTTGACAACACCAGAAACTGCAGACAATTTCATCCGCACCCCTTGCTCCCGCAATTCTTGAGTCGGTTGAATAAAGGTCCGTTGCGTGTATTGGTTCTTGATAAGGCCCATTTCATTTGGTAGCCCGGACTCTTCCGCAAATCCCATAGCCGCGCTGAGGGAAGAATTGGGCACACCGACCACGATATCCGCCTCGTGCTTGAATTCACGCGCCAATTGAGCACCCATACGTTTACGTGCTGTATGGACATTGACACCATGAATGTTAGAATCAGGGCGAGCAAAATAGATATACTCCATAGAACAGATTGCTAACTGAGTATCATCTGTATAGCTATCATACTGGATTCCCTTGTCATCAATGATCACAATCTCACCTGGCTTCAAATCACGAATCCACTCAGCACCAATGACCTCAAAAGCACAGGTTTCAGAGGAAACCACCACCGCTCCGTTGGCCATTTTCCCGATAGAAAGCGGACGAAAACCATTGGGGTCAAGAGCCGCAATCAACTTGTCCTCAAACAGCAAGATATAGGCAAAACCACCTTTAACAAGGCTGAGCGCTTCCTTGATTTTGCCCATCAGGCTAGGATTATGACTGCGACGAATGAGGTGAGCCAAGATTTCCGAGTCCGAAGTTGCGCTGAAAATTGCTCCTCTTTGTTCCAATTCTTTCTTGAGAGAGGTAGCATTGGTCAGATTTCCATTATGAGCCAAACCAAACTGCATATCGTGAAAACGGAAGAGGAAGGGCTGGATGTTATCTACAGAAGCTTCGCCAGCAGTCGCATAACGCACATGCCCAATCGCACCAGTTCCTGTCAATTTATCTAAGTTAGCAGGATTTCTGAAGACTTCTGATAGAAGCCCCATATCGCGATGCCGCTTTAGTTTCCCTTGGTCATTGGAGAGGATTCCTGCCCCCTCCTGACCACGGTGCTGAAGACTATGGAGACCAAAATAGGTCAATTTAGCAGCATCTGGATGTCCCCAGATGCCGAAAACACCACATTCTTCATTAAGAGATTTTACTTCGTATGTCATTTTATATACCTAATTTTTATTTGTGTAGCACCAAGAGCTAAATCTACATGACTTTTACATTACTGATACTATCTATTAGAAAATCTGTAAGTCTTATTTTCCAGTAAAGTATTTAACCGCTGACGCGAACAGGTGCTGGTCTTTATTTCCTGGGATATTTTGGAAAAGACCATCCTCATAACGTTCTGAGTGTCCCATCTTACCGATGATTTGGCCGTTCTTGCTGGTAATTCCTTCGATGGCATGGACAGAACCATTTGGATTGTACTTAGAATCCATACTTGGTTTGCCGTCAAAGTCAACGTATTGGCTGAAAATTTGTCCGTTGTCACGGAGCTCTGCAAATTCCTCAGCTGTCACGACAAATTTCCCTTCACCGTGCGAAACAGGAATGGCGTGGATATCACCCACTTGCACACCAGTCAACCATGGTGAGTTGGTATTGGCAATGCGAGTTTCTACCATCTTGGCCACGTGTTGGTTGGCGTCATTGTAGAAGAGGGTTGGGCTCGTACTGCTGGCATCTTCAAAGTTTCCGTATGGAAGAAGACCTGATTTGACCAAGGCCTGGAATCCATTACAGATACCGATAATTAAACCACCACGGGCGATAAAGCTATCAATAGCTACACGCACTTTTTCATTAAGCAGGATGTTGACGATAAACTTAGCTGAACCATCTGGTTCGTCCGCAGCTGAGAATCCACCTGCAAAGAAAAGGATATTAGCCTTGCTGATGTTGTCAACCATAGTTTCAACTGACTTGACAATAGCTTCTTCATTGAGTGTCACGAATGGCACCAAGTTAACCTCTGCGCCTTCTTTTTCAAATGCCTTGGCTGAGTCATATTCTGAGTTGGTTCCTGGGAAGACTGGGATATAGACCACCGGTTTTTCAACTTTTTCTTTAGCTTTAATCACAACATCTGATGCCACAGCTGGTACTTCAGCTAGTTCTTTGGCTTGGACAAATTCTGTTGGGTAAACTTCTTCCAGTTTGCCTTGGAAGGCACTGTCAAGTTTCTGTCCATCTAGCTTCACACCGTTGACAAGAAGTGTAAAGTCTGCACTTGTTTGACCGATTTTCTCTACTCCAGCAATTTCTTGAGGCGATGTAAAGACAAATCCGCCCAATTGTGCTGTCAAAGAACTTTCAAGCTCAGACAAGGTTATCTCTGCTCCGATATGGTTTCCAACGGTAGCAAGAGCCAAGCTTTCAAGCACACCGCCGTATTTGACAGCTGATGCAGATGTTACTTTGTGTTCAGCTTGGATGGCTTCAAACCAAGTAAAGTTTTTCTTAATCAAGTCAAAATCAATCTCTGCAGAGAGGGCTTGACCTGGGATGTAGTAAATATTTTCCCCAACAGCTTTAAATTCTGGAGAGAGCACATTACGGCTATCTGCCGTCGTCACCCCAAAGGCAACCAAGGTTGGTGGTACGGTCAATTCTTCAAAGGTCCCAGACATGGAGTCCTTCCCACCGATAGATGGCAAGCCAAGTTGGATTTGTGCTTCGATAGAGCCTAGAAGGGCGGCTACTGGCTGACCGAAACGCTCTGCCTGTTTGTCCATGCGCTCGAAATATTCTTGGTATGAGAAACGAGCCTTAGACCAGTTTGCACCAGCAGCAACCAAACGAGCAGTCGCTTCAATAACCGCATAAGCAGCACCGTGGTATGGAGACCATTCTGCTAGGTAAGGGTTGAAACCTTGAGCCATGACAGACGCGGTATGAGTCACACCGTGTTGAACTGGTAATTTTTGCACAGATGCCTCAGTTGGTGTGAGTTGGTAACGACCACCAAGTGGGTGATTAACCGTTGAACGACCGACCGAACAGTCAAAGATGGTTTGCAAACCTTTTTGACTAGCGTGGTTCAAGTCAGATAGAACCTCAAGAGTATCTGCTTCAAGTGTGTTAGCAGATGTTTGACGTTCTTCTGGAAGCTTGACATCCTTATCCACAACCTTAGCATCGACGACCACGCGCACACCATTTGTATCAAGGAAACGACGTTCCAAGTCGACAATGGTTTCACCATTCCAGTGCATGACTAAATTTGGTTTTTCAGTTACTGTCGCAACAACAACAGCGTCAATATTTTCTTTGTTACATTCGGCAACGAAGGCATCCACATCTTCAGGACGAACCACGACCGCCATCCGTTCTTGTGATTCAGAGATTGCAATTTCGGTACCATTCAAGCCTTGGTATTTAAGAGGCACTTTATTAAGATCGATTTCAAGGCCGTCTGCCAATTCACCGATAGCTACACAGACACCACCAGCACCAAAGTCGTTGGATTTCTTGATAAGACGAGTCACATCGCCATTACGGAAAAGGCGTTGAATCTTGCGTTCTTCGATGGCATTCCCTTTTTGTACCTCAGCTCCAGCAGTCTCTACAGACTCAACTGTTTGAACCTTAGAAGATCCCGTTGCACCCCCTACACCATCACGTCCAGTCTTACCACCGAGCAAGATAATCACGTCACCAGCTTCCGGTTTTTCACGAACCACATTGCCCTTGGGAGCCGCACCGACTACTGCACCTAACTCCATACGTTTAGCTACAAAACCTGGGTGGAAATATTCACGAACATAGGTCGTCGCAAGCCCAATCTGGTTACCATATGAAGAATAACCATGAGCAGCTGTCTTAGAAATGACCTGTTGTGGCAATTTACCAGCGCGAGTTTCCGAAATCGGAGCTGTAATATCACCCGCACCAGAGATACGCATGGCTTGGTAAACGTAGGAACGGCCTGACAACGGGTCACGAATGGCTCCACCGATACAAGTAGCCGCTCCACCAAATGGCTCAATTTCCGTTGGGTGGTTGTGGGTTTCGTTTTTAAACATGAGGAGCCAAGGTTCCTTGACACCATCAACGTCCACTTCGATTTCAACCGAGCAGGCATTGATTTCGTCAGACACCTCCATATCGTCCAAACGTCCATTAGCACGCTCATAACGACCGAAAATAGTCGCCATGTCCATCAAGGTTTGTGGTTTCTCCGAACGGCCCAACTCATCACGCATGGCAATATACTTGTCATAAGTCGCCTGCAATTGCTTTTGGAATTTCGATGCTGAGAAATCAATCTGTTTCAACTCTGTTTCAAAAGTCGTATGACGGCAGTGGTCAGACCAGTAAGTGTCCAAAACCTTGAGCTCTGTTTCCGTCGGCACGCGCCCTATTGACTTAAAGTAGTCTTGGATAAAGAGCAAATCATCCACTTCCATGGCCATCCCTTGCTCTGCCTTGTAGCGGGCAAAGTCTTCTGCTGTATAACTTTCAAAGAAAGTCAATTTAGGAATGGTCTTGTCCGACTCTGAAAATTCCTGCTTGGCAATCCCTGTTGTGATGTCCTTGAAACGAGAATCAACTGGGTTGAGTAAGTAGTTTTTGACTGCTTCCAACTCAGTCGCATCAATATCTTTATTGACCAAGTACAATTGTGCTGTATTAACCGTCACATCACTCGAACTTCCCAACAAAAGCAAGGCTTCCTGTGAAGAAGCCGCACGCTGGTCAAACTGCCCTGGCAGGCTTTCAATGGCAAAGAAAGCATAGTTGGCAAGATCCGCCTGTACAGCAGCTTCATCCAAGACATGGTCTGTCACCTGCTCAGAGAAAATGTGTTTCTCTGCAGGCGCAAACAAGTCCTCAGCCAAGCTAAAGACATCATACACTTGCACAATACGAATACTTTTCAAGCTTGAAAGTCCCAAGTTATGCTGGAGTTCTCTAACCAAACTCTCTGACTTGACCTGAAAATCAGCCTTTTTTTCAACAAAAATACGTTTATCCATCAATTCTTATTCCTTTATTTCAGCTCTTACAATGTTCCAACGACCTTGAGGTTGTTATTTCAATTCTTGCAACTTTTCCCAAACAATCTCGTAAACGTCGGTTAGTTCTCCCAATCCTCTACGGAGTGAAAAGGTCGGGGGACCTTTTCAGCCTAAGTCCTTTTAGTTGAGAGACGAAGGTTTTCCGTTGCAAACAGATTATTTCAATTCCTGCAACTTTTCCCAAACAACTTCATAAACATCGGTTAATTCACCTAGTCCCCTACGGAAAACATCCTTATCCATGTGGTTGCCATCCGCATCCCACAAACGGCAGTTATCTGGTGAAAATTCATCTGCTAAGATAATCTTGCCATCCTTGTCAAAACCGAACTCTAGCTTAAAGTCAATCAACTTAAGCCCAATCTCAGCAAACCAAGCTTTCAAGAGTTCATTGATACGACGGGTTTCTTCCTTCAAGTAGGCAATCTGCTGGTCATCCGCAATCTTTAGAAATTTCACATGCTCATCATTGATAAAGGGATCATCCAAATCATCATTTTTATAGTAAAATTCGACAATCGGAGTCTCAAATGCGATACCTTCGTCTACACCAAAACGTTTTGAAAAGGAACCAGCAGTATAGTTGCGGAGCACGACTTCCAAAGGAATAATCTTAACCTTTTTATTGAGTTGTTCCGTGTCTGAAAGCTTCTCCACAAAGTGAGTCGCCACACCAGCCGCATTTAATTTCTCAAAAATAAAAGATGAAATCTGATTATTCAATACTCCCTTGCCTGCAATCTGCTCCTTCTTGACACCATTGAAAGCAGTCGCCTGGTCCTTGTAAGTTGAAATAATAAGATTTTCATCCTCAGTTGTATAGATGTCTTTAGCTTTTCCCGAATAGATCAATTGTTTTGACATTTTAAAGTTCGCCTTTCGTATTACTTGAGCACATTCTACCACAAAAAACCTAAAATTACAAGAATTTAACCGAATAAATAACACATTAACTCTAAAAATCGTAAAGAAAAAACTGCAAGAAGTATCTTTCTCACAGTTTTAAAATCATTTAATACTCTTCGAAAATCAAATTCAAACCGCGTCAACGTCGCCTTGCCGTACTCAAGTACAGCCTGCAGCTAGTTTTCTAGTTTGCTCTTTGATTTTCATTGAGTATAACTCCAAAAACACGAACATTACTCTTTATTCAAAAACTGATCCAAATAATAGCGCAGATAACTTTTCTTGCCCGTAATCATCTGCAGACGACCTTCCACCCCATACCGAAGTTTTTCAGCCTGCTCAGAAGTTAGATTAGTCTCCGCCTCGATTTTAAAGAAATTCCCTTTCTCAGTCTTGGTAGCTGTCGCATCTATGCTGGTAATCGTAGAATCTAGGAAAATTTGATTCTTGGCATCATGAGTCGTAGTATAACGAACAGAGTCCCCAATCTTGACTCTTGCTACATCTTTTGAACTAAGATAAGCTGTTAGTTTGGCTTTCCCTTCTTTTTCCAAGGACGGATAGAGTTGGGCTAGTAGGCCACCTTCTGCAACCATGGTAGAATCACTAGTCTCAGGATTAAGGTGAAGCACCCCATCCTCACTGGCCGTAATTTTCCCCTTGTCTAGAAGATTTCCCTGTACCTTCTTACCTGACTCTGCTTCCAAGATTTTCTGGTCTAGAAGGGTCAATTCCTGACCAACCTTTGCCAAGTGTTGGGATTTGAGAGACTCCAATTGACTGCTTAAGCCTGACGCATAGGCTTGCTGGATACCTGAACCTGCATACTGGACACGATAAGTAGCAAGACTAGATTCTAACTGAGAAAGCTGTGCTTCTACCTGCGCAACTGCTTGTGCCTTAGCTTGCGGATTTTCCTCGCCCTGAGACTTGTAGGACTGGAAGAGAGAGTAGGCTAGATTCTGACTGGCCAAGGAAGCACCTGTTTCAATAGCTGACTTAGCTGTCTGGTAATCGCGAATTTTAGCCTCTGTTTGACTGATGAGGTTGCCGATTTCAGCTTGGGTTTGACTAGCTGCTGCATTCTGGGACGCGATAGTCTCGTTTTGTTGCGATGTACTAGCCCTAAGACTGCCTGCTTGACTGATGTAGTCGCGAAAGGTGGCCTGGTAGCCAAACTTATCCTCCTCTGGAAAGTAATCCGTCCCTTCTTGCAGACTCTTCTGCAAATACTCCAATTGCTTTTTTTGATCCTTGAGCATGTCCAACTGACTGGCATAGGACTCCGCTTGAACACCTTCTGCCCCTTCCTGATATTGAAGCAGAAGATCCCCCTTCTTAACCAGCTTATTTTCTTCCAAATGATTGACAAGAATGCGATTGTTGCTAGTTGACTGGATATTTGCAAGGATACGACTAGGCTCAACAGTAGCTCTAGTTGACAAACTCATCTCCTTCTCTGCCAAAGTTGCAAAGCCAAGCAAAAACACGAGCAGAAGAGACATGGGTACAATCACCCGACTGGAAAAATTATGGTAACGACGATTGTAAAACTCCGCACTTTCTAAAAATTCTGGTTTCATCCTCTCCTCTTTCTAGCTATTCACCAAATGGGCGTAAAAACCACCCTGTGCAAGCAAATCAGCATGCTTTCCTTCTTCGACAATCTTGCCCTGATCCAAGACAACAACCTTCTCTGTCCGCTCAGCAATGGTCAAGCGGTGGGCAATGAAAATCAAGGTCTTGTCCAAAGCCATGAGATTATCAACAATCCGCTTCTCTGTCAAAATATCCAAACTGCTGGTCGCCTCGTCCAAAATCAAGACCGGTGCATCTGTCAAGAGAACACGCGCCAGAGCAATTCTCTGACGTTGACCACCTGAAATTCCTGCTCCATCCGAAGTCAATTCTGTCTGGTAATTCAGTGGCATGCGCTCAATGTCCTCCCGAATCTCTGCCAATTCGACCGCCCGTAAGATATCTTCCTGTGTCGTCCCCTCCTTGGCTCCCAAAAGAAGATTGTCCAAAATCGTTCCGTTAAAGACATAGGGCTGTTGAGGCAGATAGTTGATATACTGGCGCAAGGCCTTTTTATCAATCTGATTGAGATTGACACCACCCAGACTAATCTCCCCTTGACTTGGGTCGTAAAAATTAACCATCATCTTGGCCAAGGTCGTCTTACCTGACCCTGAAATCCCCACAAAAGCCACCTTAGAACCTTGGGGAATGGTCAAATTGATATCCAACAAGACGTCTCGACCATAGCCATACTTGTAAGAAACCTGCTTGAAGGTCATATCTCCCTTCATCAAGCTCAAATCCTCAACCGTTTTCTTCTCCTCAAACTCCGAAGCTACCAGATATACTTCATTTAGACGGTTATTGGCAACCTGTGCTGTCTGAAGCTTGGTTTGCAGATTGATGATATTTTCCAAAGGATTTGTAAAGTAAACCAGCAAGGTATTATAGGTAATCAACTGCCCCAAACTCATCTTGCCATCCATGACCAGAACAGCTCCCATCCAGAGAATGCCGACATTGAGTAAGAGATGGGCAACTTTTTTCAGAGCCTTTTGCTGACTCTCTGCCCGACTATAGGTAAAGGATTTTTTCAGATAATCCACAAATTCCTTGTCAATCTTTTGGTAACGCTGACTTTCACTGGTCAAAGACTTGATAGTCTCAATACCGTTGATGTCCTCAATGATAGAAGAAGACAGAACCGCATTGGCTTCCATGGTATCCCGATTCATCTTTTCAAACGGCTTCATAAAGGCAAAGATAATCACTGTATAGATAGGAAGTGCCAATAAAGTCATGAAAAAGAGATTGGTATTTTGTGAAAATAAAACAAGGGAAATAATGACAACCGTTGACACATCTAGGAAAATCGAAAGGATGGTCGAAGCCAGCGCATCGATAATACTGTTAGCATCCGTGAAACGAGACACGATTTCCCCTGTCCGACGTGTCGCAAAGAAGGACATAGGCAGGTGAAAAACATGCTTGATATAGGACAAAATCACATCAATCGACAAGCGTTGCCCCAAAACAAGTAAGAGATACTCCTGAGCGTAAGACAAGATTTGCTGGAGGATATAGACAATCACCAGCCCAATAGAAATAATCCCCAGTGTCGAACGCATTTGATCTGGCACATAGGTATCAATGATAGACTGCAGATAATAAGAACCCACAATGTTAATCAAGGTTACCAAGAGTGTTGCCAAAACGATATTAGCAATCAAGCCACGCTGCTTCACTAATATAGGGATAAAAGAGAGCAGACCATTCTTTTGATCCTTATGAGGCTTGTAGTCTGGACTAGGTGCCATAAACAGAGTCACTCCTGTCCATTCTTCCGCAAAACGCTCACGTGGCAGTTTGGTCAATTTCACCCCAGGATCTGGATCGGCAATATGAATGCTATCCTTGTCCTGCCCAGTCACCACATAGTAGTGGAGCAATTTCCCTTCCTTAAGCACATGAGCAACAAAAGGAAAAGTCAAATCTGGCAAGTCAAAAAGCGTCATATCCGCCTTAATTGCTCGCGTCTCAAAACCAATCTCCTCTGCCACCTTAACCAAGCCCAAAGCCGTCGTCCCATCCATGGTCGTCTTGGCCAATTCTCGCAAGTGAGCCAAAGAATAATAACTACCATAGTAACCAAAAACCATGGCTAATGAAGCTACACCGCAGTCCATCTGATCCACTTGCGGACGATAGTGACGTTTCCCAAATTTCATATTCATCTCCTTTTTCCTAATACTCAATGAAAATCAAAGAGCAAACTAGAAAACTAGCCGCAGGCTGCTCAAAACACTGTTTTGAGG
This sequence comes from Streptococcus mitis, assembly GCF_019929545.1. Taxonomy (GTDB): domain Bacteria; phylum Bacillota; class Bacilli; order Lactobacillales; family Streptococcaceae; genus Streptococcus; species Streptococcus mitis_BU. The sequence continues at coordinate 2,576 of NZ_JAHZPT010000025.1, read as the reverse complement.
TTGTAGATAGGACTGACGAAGTCAGTCACATATCTACGGCAAGGCGACGTTGACGTGGTTTGAATTTGATTTTCGAAGAGTATAAACTCATCTGATAATAACTATCTTACCCCAATCCCCAAACAAAAACTGGACTTCCTCCCCAAATGCGCCTATCTCCCTCCCAACTGCACTTTTCGGATAAAAAAATAGGCAGAACAAGCGTCCTACCTACTAAAAATATGCTATTGAAAGGAAAATGATTTTTTTCTAACACCCTAGGCAAGCTTGGAACAAATAAATCATTGATAGTAACCTTTACGACATCCTATTTAAAGTTACTTCAATTTTTAATGTCCCTGCTATTTCTAAGCCACCTCTGGTATGATCTATTCATAGTCAGAATAGATAACACCGTTCTAAATTACGATTCATAGTTACTCCTTTTAAATTTCAATGCGATGCATTCTTAGATTCTAGCCTAGCTATTTTCAGCGCAGACTAACAAGTCATTCTTAACTGTTTACTCTACTCGCTTTTTATTGACCTTATATCCTAGATAAAAGAGCCCAAATAAAACGGGGTAAATTTCTGGATAAAATAGGGTATTGATCGGATTTCTCAAAATCAAATACGTTGCGATGTAGATTATGAACGATACGGTAAAATAACCCTCAGCAAAAGCCAATAAGAATGTTTTCATAGCAAACCCCTTTCTTTTTCCTCTTACTTATCTATTCGAAAAAAAGTCAAAAAATAAGAATATCAGAAAATTTTCCGACATTCTTATTGATAAACTCATCCAAGTCTAACAGATATTAGACATTGAGATGTTTTTTAAGGGTTCTTCTGGCTGTTCGTGATACGGGGAAGTGCAAGCCTTCTAACAAGGTCACTTCTGTGGCAGTCATCTCTTCAATTGCCTGTAAACTGACTAAAGTATTGCGATTGGCATAGACAAAGTAATCTTTTTCAGCCTTGGCAGCGATATCCTTGAGACTGCCATAAATGGTCTTGATAGAATGATTGGCATAATAGACCTTGATACGATGGGATTCCACTGAAGTTTCAAAGGCTAAAATCTCATGGTAGGGCAGAGTAAAGCCCCGTCTTCCCTCAAAACTATAGGTGAAGAGACGCATATTTTCCCTCTTGTCCACTGCCAGCACATAGTCCAGACAGCGCTCCAGCTGACGACGGTAATCCTCCTCTGGCTGATCCTTGGAAATAAAATCCAAGGCAGATAAGTGGTAGCGAAAAGCTAGAGGCAAGGCCTCCGAGTGCGTGGACACAAAGACAATGCTTGTAAAGGGATCTCGCTCCCGAACCTGTTGAGCAACCTGAAAACCCCGTTCACGCTCTCCATCAATCTCTAAATCTAATAAATAGAGCTGGTAATGGTCAAAATACTGTGAATACTTTTCAACGTCCCCATAGTTTTTGGCAATATCAATTTCCAATCTTAAATTGCGAGAGCGACCGATATCTAGTAAAGTCTGCTCTATCCGTCCTTGTTGGACTCTATCATCTTCCAAAACTAAAATTCTCATTCCTCTCCCCCTCGTTTCTCATTCTTAAATGGCAATTCTAAATCTTGTCTAAAAGTCGTCTCTCCTAGCTGGGTATCTAAGTTCAAATCATAATGAAAAACCATATCCTCCAAGGTTGCCAAGCCCAGTCCACTGTGGTTACCCTTGGTAGAGTAACCCTTTTGACTGAGAATGCTGGGATTCAGTTCTTCTTTCTTACGAGTGTTTTCAATGATAAAACGGACACTCCTATCACTTGCCAACAAAGCAACCCGAATCTGCGGATTTTCAGACTCACTCGCTGCCTCTAAGGCATTTGTCGTGAGGATAGAGAGGATACGGATAGCCTCCAACATCGGCAAATCCAGCTCTTCGACAACCCCCACCGTCTCCAAACTAAAATGAATTCCCTGCTTATCTGCCACAATCATGGCTTTTGCCAAGGTATTACGAATGGCTATATCATGGATATTATGAAGATTAAAGGCCGTGTAGTCCGCCTTTCTCAGCTTTTCATTGGTCTTCAGAAAGACATCTTGATAAATGGTAGAAACCTCAGTCATATCTTGATTAGCTATAGCAGGCTCCATACTGGCGACAATCCCTGCAAAATCATGACGGAAACCTCGAACCTCATCATAGAGATGACCTAGCTTATCCACCATTCCTTGCAAGGAACGATTTTCATCTTCCTGTCTCTGAATGGTCTGCTCATCACGATAAACCTGCTCTAAATGCTTGACGTAAAAGAGCCAAGAGAAAAAGAGAATGAAAATCAGGAGAGAAATGGTCGTGTCAAAACGAACGTAGAAAGAACTATTTCTATTTGTCATGAACGAAGAGAATATCCTAAACACAGTCAGAGGTAGGATAATGAAAAAACTCTTATGATAGTGGGTTTTGAAAGTATCTGAAAAGAATAAATTCAAATCCAAAGACCAACGCTTCATAATTTTACAACATAGAAAGATTGATAATAAATCAAATATAGATGGGCACCTCTAAAAACCTATCCAATGGACACCAAAATATGAGATAATAGCCTTATCATAAGATGAGGTTATTATT
>NZ_JAHZPT010000024.1:0-29571 GCF_019929545.1 Streptococcus mitis | reverse complement strand
GAATGTGCCAACTAAATGAGACACATACAGTTGATTTTTTCTTTTGTGATAAGAGTGGAGTTTTTAGAGGTGCCCTTGACTGTTTTAATTGGATAATCCCTTCATAAATTTCTCTAATATCTGAACCATTGACCCTAATGGATTCAAACCCAAATGCTGAGAATTTTTCTACAAAATCACCTGGATTACAAATATCCTTTGTAAAACCATCTAATTGTTTTTTGTTATCGTCTACAAATACAATTAAATTAGATAACTGTTGATGAGAAGCAAACTGTATAGCCTCCCAACATTGTCCCTCATTTAACTCACCATCTCCAACAATAGCATAGGTATAAAAGGGACTTTTTCTTATTCTCTGACCATATGCAAGTCCGGTTGCAACACTAATTCCCTGTCCTAAAGAGCCAGTTGTCATATCTATGCCCGGCGTTAGATTTCTATCAGGATGAGACGGTAATTTGGTTCTATTTGTATTTAAAGAATATAAGAATTCTTTGTCAAAGAAACCATTCAAATAGAGTGTGCTGTACAAAGCTGGTCCAGCATGTCCCTTGGATAAAACAAAATAATCTCTATCTCGTGACGCAAATATTTCTGGAGTCATCGGCATTATTTCACCATAAAGCACTGCTAAAACTTCTACTATAGACAGACTCCCTCCATAATGGCCGAATCCAAGATGATTCAATGTTCTAAGAGTATTTAATCGGATTTTTGTTGCAAATTTTCTTAACTCATCTTCTCTATTTTCACTTAAAATCATCCCTTATTCCTCCTTTGCAGATGGCTTTTTAATAAAGGATACTCCAAACATAACTGCTAGAATAAGAACAAGACCAATAACAATGCCTGCTTGTGAGCCAAATTGATTCAACATTCCTAAAATAATTCCTGATAGACCAAAATCTGCATCTGAGAAAGTTGACCCTTGGAAACCAAGTCCTCCCAAAACTGGCATTAAAAAGACTGGAAGAAAACTAATTAAAATACCTTGTAAAAATGCTCCAATAGTGGCTCCACGCACACCACCAGATGCATTCCCAATGACACCTGCAGTCGCTCCACAGAAGAAATGAGGCACAACGCCTGGTAAGATGACAACCGTTCCTGAAACAATCATAATTGCCATACTTACTAAACCACCAACAAAACTAGAGATAAATCCAATTAGGACTGCATTAGGTGCATAAGTATAAACAATCGGACAATCCAAAGCAGGTTTTGAATTAGGTACAAGACGCTCTGAAATACCTTTAAAGGCTGGAACAATTTCACCCAAAATAAGGCGAACACCTGCTAAAATAACAAATACACCTGCTGCAAATTGACCTGCTAATTGTAAAGCATAAACTAGACCACTTGTACCATTACTGATTTCTTTTTCTATATATTCTGACCCTGCAAAGATAGCTACAATAATGTAAATAACTGCCATAGATAAAGTAATACTAACAGTACTATCACGTAAAAAAGCTAAACTCTTTGGGAATTTAATGTCCTCTGTTGATTTTGATTTGTCACCGATAAGGCTACCAGTGAAACCACTCAACCAATATCCCAAAGAACTGAAATGACCTAAAGCCACCTTGTCATTTCCAGTTAATTGAACCATATATTTTTGTACAAATGCTGGAGAAATACTCATAATAATACCGAGTGCTAATCCTCCCAGTAAGATAAGAGGCAAACTTGTAAAGCCAGCAACTGATAAAATGACCGCAATCATACACGCCATATATAGAGTGTGGTGCCCTGTTAAAAAGATATATTTGAATCGAGTAAAACGAGCAATTAAGATATTGAATACCATACCTGCAAACATAATCATTGCAGTAGCTGAGCCATATGTTGTTAAAGCTACAGCTACAATTGCTTCATTATTTGGTACAACTCCAGATAAATGAAAAGCATGCTCAAACATGGTACCAAATGGATTTAAAGAATTTTGCACAATTCCTGCACCACCAGATACAACTAAGAAACCAACAAAGGTCTTAATTCCGCCTTTAATAATATCAGGTAATTTCTTCTTCTGAAGCACTAATCCTAAGATTGCAATTAAAGCTACTAAAATAGCTGGTGTACTAACAATATCCAATATGAACTTCATCATGACGCTAGCCTCCTATATAAGTTCTTTTTCTTCACAAATTTTAGTAATTAATTCTCGTAGCTCGTCCATATCAATAATACTATTTAAGATACGAACATCTCCAAGATGACTAGCTGAATCAGCTAGATCACGACCAACAATCCAAATATCAGCTGCATTTGGATCTGCTCCACCTAAATCATAGTGTTCAACTTCTACATCTGAAACATTCAAATCACTCAATACAGATTCAATATTCATCTGTACCATAAAACTTGAACCTAATCCTGAACCACAAGCTGTACCAATTTTTAACATTATCTAATCCTCCTGTTTAATTATCATTTCAATGTCATCATAGTTTTTTGATGAAATTAAAGCTTGAACATGATTTTTATCTCTTAAAATTGTTGTTAAATGTGACAAAGCCTTTAAATGACTCTCATTATCAATGGCTGCAATACAAATCAACAATCTTACCTCCTGTTCTGGATTATCCAATAAATAAATCGGTTCTTCCAAAACTAACATTGACATTCCTATTTCATTCACACCTTCATCTGGCCGAGCGTGAGGAATTGCTACTCCCTTCCCTAAATTAATAAAAGGCCCAAACTCTTCTACTTTTTGAATCATTGCCTCAGGGTAGTTCTCAGTTATCTTATGTTGATCCAAAAGCGGTTTAGCTGCTAAACGAATTGCCTCCTTCCATCCTAATTTTTCCGAACTAACCTGATAAGTTTCTTTTGTAATTAATTCTTCTAACAATGGTAACACTTCCTTTCTGTTCATTTCTTGATAGAGATACCTCTTTAATGCTAATTTTAACTCTAATTCTTGTGTGATTACACTATATCGTCTTACTATGCTAATTATCTGATTAAGCTCAATATCTCGATAACCTGTATCTGGGAAATCTTTTGATACCAATTCAACTAACTGCGTTGTTTGTTCTTCCGTCATCATAACAGAAACTAGATAATTTGGCTTCTCTGTATCCACCTTTATAGTAGAAAAAACCATATCATAGTCACTACTAGTTTTCGCATATAAATCATCAATCTTTGAGGTTCCTATAAACTCAATTTGAGGGAATAATGTTAATAGATTCTCTTTTATCATCAATGAAGAACTAATTCCATTAGGACAGATAATTGCTGCTTTATAACATTTTTGAGGCAAATTGTCTGCTTTCTTTAAATATCCTCCAAAATGGATAACAAAATATGCTGTTTCACTATCAGGTATGGGCTTGTCAATAGCGTCCATCAAGGGAGTCAAAGAATCTTTTACTAGTTCAAATAAATCAGGATAATGTTCTTTAACATGCAACACATATTCATTTGAGCTAGGTAAGCCGAACTTTAATCTATAGTAAGCCGGTATAAGGTGGCGGCGAAGATTTTCTCTCAATACTTCTCTTTGTTTAAAATGTAACAAAGAAATATCTTCCATTCTACTTATAATAGCCTCTGTTAATTGATTAAAGTAAACCGGAGCAACATCTACTTCACCTTCAAAGCAACTTGATAATAAAACTGTGACATAGCGATAATCATCCTCTGAAAATACAGTATCTATAATTCCCAAATCAACTACTGTATCTAATAAAATAGTCGTTATATCTTGAATAATAGGAGATACTAATGTCTCTGAAAGACATACTCTTTCAACATCCCTTTGATATCTACATATAATGAATACTAGACCGAAAAGGCAAACTTTTAATTGATTAACAATAGGTACTATCTGTAGCTTTTCATAATAATCTTTAACTACCTGATCAATCAAATCATAAGTTAATGAATACCCCCAACTGGATAAAACATAATCCAACCCCCAAATCCCTATGGAGGATTCCAGCAACTCACTAACCATTTGAAAAGCTAAACGGTGCTTATTCCACTCTGAACCGTGTAAAGTATAACCTTTTGCTCTACTGTACCCTAGCTCCAAATCATTATCTAACATAATCTTTCTTAATGATTGAATATCAGATAAGGTTGTATTCTTACTTACTTTCAAAAAGTCTTGGTAATGATTATTCGATATAAAATCTAATCGGCAAAAAGTGTAAAGATAGATTAATGCTAAGCGAGTCGACTTTGGTAAAACCAATTCATCCGACTTAATAATATCTGTCAAAGACTGCTTCGTACGATTTGATAAACTATAGCGACCTTGTTTTTTATCCAGCACTATCCCTTTATTAGCTAGATAAGGCACTAAATAATCTATTCCTTCTTTGACTTCCTTTATAGGTAAGCTCACCTTAACAGATAATTCATATAATGATAGCTCACAATGATCCATCAAAGTCATCAAAATAACTAGTGCTCTATAATCAAACATTTCTCTTCCTTTCTAACTACAATTATAGTGTAAAAGTTATAAGAATAAAAGAGTATTTCAGCACAATATAATCTCACTTCCTATAAGTAATTATTGGGCTGAAACTTTTTAGTGATTATTTGTCAACTTTCTATTAATTTTTAAAAACAAAATGATATCATTTAGATATCAAATAACAGAGGTCATTCTTATGACTGAAAAACTAATCAATTCAAAACCAAATGGTGTATTAGCATTGATTCTCATTGAGTTGACAATCGTACTTGGTATCTTTATATTTATAATGGGTGTTGGTTCGGAAAACATTTTTGGAATTATTATCGGACCTTTACTAATCGTAATTGCAGCGCTAACTCATGCTGGTTTAAAAGTTGTCAAACCTCAGGAGGCTCTGGTTCTGACACTCTTTGGTAACTATACAGGTACCATCAAAGAACCTGGCTTTTACTTTGTCAATCCCTTCAGCGTAGCAGTCAACCCTGCAAACCACACTCGACTTGGACAAAGTGGTGATGTTAGCACAAAATCTCCTTTTTTAGGAGCTAAATCATCAAATGAAAATGACTGCCTAGGAAATCCTTGAAGCACGTATCACTTACCTAGCTCATGCTCCAGAAATTACTACCATTATTGATGCCCGTAAAATGATTGTATATGGTGCTGTAGGAATGGTTGAAATGGCACTAGAACGGCTCAATGAAGGGGAATTGATAGAACTTGACGAAGAACGAAAAGCTGCCATGGTTTCAAATCTCCTTGTCGTCCTCTGTGGCAATCATGATGCACAACCAATTGTCAACACAGGAAGTCTTTACTAAAGATGGCTGAAGCTAAAAAAAAGCAGATCCCCCTTCGACTCTCAACAAAGTTATACGCTGCACCCGCATCATGGGCAGAAGACGACTTTCGTTCAGTCAATGGGCAAATAGAATATCTCCTCACAGAATGTGTCAAGCAACGGAAAAAAGACGGAAAATACGTATCAGAAACCATTGACGAACCATTTGAGATTGATATTTAACACCTTCTCCTGTCTGCTAGGTCGGACAGGAGAATTTTTTCATCTTTTTTTGTCAAGTAACTTTACTTTACAAAAAAAATGTGTTATCCTAGTATGGTTGATGAAAATCAGTAGATTGAATCGAATATAAATACCTAAAGGAGAAATCAAAATGGCAGTACCTGCACGTCGCACTTCAAAAGCGAAGAAAAACAAACGTCGTACACACTACAAAGTAACAGCTCCATCTGTAAACTTTGACGAAACTACTGGAGATTACTCACGTTCTCACCGTGTATCACTTAAAGGATACTACAAAGGACGTAAAATCGCTAAAGCTGCATCAGCTGAATAATAGAAGGGAGATACCATGCGCGTAAATATTACACTTGAACACAAAGAATCTGGTGAACGCTTGTACCTTACTTCTAAAAACAAACGTAACACTCCAGACCGTCTTCAATTGAAGAAATACTCACCAAAACTTCGCAAACACGTTGTGTTTACAGAAGTTAAGTAAGCATTCAATACGAATCAATACAGAAGAAAAACGCATTCAAGCGTTTTTTCTTTTTATCAACTACCTTATATTTCAATTCAAACTCTTCTTATCCTACAATCTTTTTTGTCAAACTGATTTGAATCAGGTAATTTTAGCACTTTACTGCATTCTACTGCACCCTTCTGCACTTTACTGCACTCGAGTTAACCGATGTCATCATTTTTCACCTGTACTATATATGATGTATAAAATAGTTTTTTCATCATTTAACCTGTAAAATGGGGATTGGTGACACGGGTTCTAATTTAAGTGAAATGGATTCAAGACACAAACACACTCTGAGGAAATATAGAAACAAAAGCTTGAAATATTAGGTGTTATATGTTAGAATAAACTTACAATGTGAGTAAAGTTACAGCATATGTAACTAAAAAAGCCCCATCGTGCCACCGATGGGGTTTTTTGCTATCCTCTAAAAGGGTTAACTATTACTTTTTACGTTTCTTAAGCCATAACTTGAAAAGCTCAGATAACACGTTAATAAGTAACGGAGCTAGAAACACTGTGAGTAAAGTTTCTAACATATGTAACACCTCCCTTCCTTAAAATGAGGGGGCCAAAATATTATATCATACCAGATTTATATCATCAACATCACATAATTCTTGGAATAGATAGACTTAGATACACAAATAACCTCACTAGCAGATCTCTAAACAAACCCAGAAATCAACCTTTTAAGACAAATCAAAAAGCCCACTGTTGTAGGCTTTCTGTAAGATATATCTTAAAATTAAAGCATTTTGTTGTAGAATTCAACGACAAGTGCTTCGTTGATTTCTGGGTTGATTTCGTCGCGTTCTGGCAAGCGAGTTAATGAACCTTCCAATTTTTCAGCGTCGAATGATACGAATGCTGGACGTCCAAGAGTAGCTTCTACTGCTTCAAGGATAGCTGGAACTTTCAATGATTTTTCACGAACTGAGATCACTTGACCTGGAGTTACGCGGTATGATGGGATATCAACGCGTTTTCCATCAACAAGGATGTGACCGTGGTTTACGAATTGACGAGCTTGACGACGAGTAGTCGCAAGACCAAGACGGTAAACAACGTTATCCAAACGACGTTCCAAAAGAAGCATGAAGTTGAAACCTAGGATTCCGCCTTTGATTTTTGTAGCTTGTACGAACAAGTTACGGAATTGTTTTTCACCTACACCGTAAGTGAAACGAAGTTTTTGTTTTTCAGCCAATTGCAAACCGTATTCTGACAATTTAGAACGGTTGTTTGGTCCGTGTTGTCCTGGTACGTAGTTACGACGTGCCAATTCTTTACCTGTACCTGTAAGTGAAAGGCCAAGGCGACGAGCTTGTTTCCAAGATGGTCCTGTATAACGTGACATGTGAATGTCCTCCTGATATAAATAATATTTCGGTGGAAATAGTCACTTAGAAAGCCCTGATTCGTGCAGATGCCCTTCGCCTAAACAGCCAAGGTTACTTATCATAAGACACCTGTTGACGAGCTTCATGCTTTCCTGCTGATATTTCACACAAAATCCATTTTACCATGAATAGCTGGATTTGTAAAGGGGTTTTAAGCTTTATTTTCATTGCCAGAGAGGTTAAGAAGGAGAGTAAAGGTGCTTCCGAGGCCGTACTGGCTGCTGACTGTGATTTCTCCACCCAATTGATGGGCCAATTCACGCGCAATCGCAAGTCCTAAGCCATGACCACCTGTTTTCATATTGCGCGAAGTTTCGACACGATAAAGGCGTTTGAAAATATTCTCCAAGTCCTCTGGGGCAATGCCCTGTCCCTCATCGGTCACACTGATTGAAAGCTGGTTATTTTCCAGCTTAGCCACCACTTCCAGCTTGGTCCCTGGAGCCGAGTATTTAAATGCGTTATTGATCAGATTCACCAAGATGCGAGAAAGCTTGGCATAATCTCCTTCAATCCGGGCAGACTCTGGAATCACCTGCAAGTGGACATCTCGCTCCTCCTGCTCAATCAAGAACTGAAATTCACTCATGCACTCAATCAAAAGCTGATCCAGAAAAATGCTGTCTTTGCTAGTCGTCTCCGCCTGATTTCTAGCTGTGTTTAGGGTCAAAAAATTCAACTCCTCAACCAGTTTATTGAGTCTTTCCGTCTGACGCCCAATGGTTGCTAGATAATGGTCCTGTTCTCCTTCCTTGATAACCCCATCCAAAATCCCTTCTACCGTCGCTTGAATCGAAGTGATGGGAGTCTTGATATCATGCGATAGCTGGGCAATCATTAAGCCCTTTTCTCGTTCGCTTTCTTCCAAGGAATTGAAGGTTGCCTGCAAATCATGGGACATTTCATTGAAGGCTTGGCCTAACTGCTGAAATTCCATAGGACCTTGAACCTCCAGACTTGAAGGAAAGTCCTTGTCCGCTACCCGCTTGGCATGTTCCTTAAGTTTAGCCAATGATGTAAAGACAGGCGATAGGAGAAAGAGACTAATCCCAGCACCGACAAAACTTGCGATTAAAGTCATGCCAATCAGGAAATAAATTTCTCTTTGCTCAATTAACATGCGCTGGATAGCCCAAAAAACCACGATAATTGTTAGGAGTGTTGAAATGATATACCCCACTAAAATATAACTTTTTAATTTCATTAACTACCTCGTGCTTTCTCAATTTTGTAGCCCAAGCCCCAGACAGTTTTGATAGTAGGTGTTTCTGCACTAGCATGTTTAGCCAACTCCTGTCGAAGAGCATGAATATGAACATTCAAGGTATTGGTGTCATCCACATAGTCTTCTTGCCAGACCTTTTCATAGAGGTCTGTCTTAGAAAAAACTCGCTCTGGATTGCTAGCTAGAAGCCATAGAAGTTCGAAGGATTTGACGGTCAAATCAAGCGCCACATCTCCAACTTGGACCTCATGGCTACCGTGATTCATCCGTAAATCCCCGAGACTGACGACTTCTGTCTCACCTCCACGATGAAGGCGACGTAAGATATTGTGGACACGCAAAACCAGCTCACGTGGGCTAAAGGGCTTGGCAATAAAATCATCTGCCCCCAAGCTTAGGCCGTAAATCTTATCCTGCTCACTGGTCTTAGCCGTGATAAAGAGAAAAGGCTGATCTGGAGATTGATACTGAACCTCACTAATCAAATCATAACCATCCATCCGAGGCATCATGATATCTGTAATAATCAAATCAATCGGTTTTTGCTTGAAGATTTCTAAGGCCTCTACTCCATCATGGGCCACCAAAACCTGATATCCCGCCTGAACCAGATAACGTTGATGAATATCTGTGATTTCTACCTCGTCATCAACGAGTAAAATTGTCTTTCCCATCTGTCTCTCCTTTGAAAAAAACAGTGCTATACCACAATAGTATAACACTATTTTAATCTCTTTACGAACATTCTAATCGATATCTGGATTTTTCAAATCCTAGATAGAAAGTCTGTAGCTAGACTAGTCATTTTCTTCTTTTTTAGCTTTCAAACCGAGGCCACCTAATAATCCTGCCAAGGCGAGTCCAAAGAATCCAAGAGTAGCCATTGATGTTTGGGCTTCACCAGTATATGGAAGCATGTCTTTTTGGTCTTTCATTTGATCAGCCATCATTGGAGTTGACTCCTTGTTAGTAGATACCATCTTGCCTTCACCAGACATTTTGCTTGAGGCTGCTGGAGCTTGATCTTGTTTCATGCTTGGTGTTGCCATAGGCTGGCTAGCATTCATGGTTTTGTCCTGCTCTTTGTTAGGCATCATCTTATCCTGACTAGCAGCTGGCATTTTAGATTTCATCTCATCTTGATTGGCACTAGGCATTTGAGCGTTCATCTTAGATGCATCTTGATGACTATTCATCATTGGAGCCGGCATAGCTGAACCATTAGAAGATGGGACGAAACCTGACTGCATCGGAATCAGAGACTGATGTCCATGCAAGTTCACTATCAAATCTTTTGTCGCTACGAGATTGCTCAAATCAGCCTTGCCATCTTTGGCACCGTATACCTTGATAGTTGCCTTGTAGCTTTGAGTGCCGTTTTGTTTCAAGAGGTCTAGAAGTTCTTTATCTGATTTGCCTTGAGTTCCTGCCAAGTCTACTTCGTAGAAGTAAAGGCCTTTGCCCAATTTTTCCACTGGTGGAAGAGCGGGGTTTTTAGCTGAACCGTTGTCTGACCATGGGGCTTTGTCTGAGGCTTTCAAGATAAGGCGGGTTAACATACCGTCACCAGCGAAGAATTCGTATGGAATGACTTGGTTGACACCAGCTGTGAATGGCCCTGGGAAATTCGCTTTATCCAAATAAGTAGCTGGGACGTCTACTGTATCTTTAGTATTGTCAGCTACGCCTTTTTGCACTTCAGCTGGAGTAGTTAAGCCGTTCAAGTTGACATCCAAATCCTTAGTCGCTACGAGATTGCTCAAGTCTGCCTTGCCATCTTTAGCACCGTACACCTTGATAGTAGCTTTATAACTTTGAGTTCCGTTTTGTTTCAAGAGGTCAAGCAACTCTTTATCTGATTTACCTTGAGTTCCTGCCAAATCTACTTCGTAGAAGTAGAGACCTTTGCCCAATTTTTCTACTGGTGGAAGAGCTGGATTTTTAGCTGAACCATTGTCTGACCATGGAGCCTGGTCGGATGCTTTCAAGATAAGGCGAGTTAACATACCATCACCAGCGAAGAATTCATATGGGATAACTTGGTTAACACCGGCTGTGAATGGGCCTGGGAAATTCGCTTTATCCAAGTAAGTGGCTGGGACATCTACTGTATCTTTGGTGTTGTCGGCTACGCCTTTTTGAACTTCAGCTGGGGTGGTTAAGCCATTCAAATTGACATCCAAATCCTTAGTCGCTACCAAATTAGTTAAGTCAGGCTTGCCGTCTTTTGCACCGTACACTTTGATGGTTGCCTTGTAGCTTTGAGTACCGTTTTGTTTTAACAAGTCTAACAAATCTTTGTCTGATTTTCCTTGAGTCCCTGCCAAATCCACTTCGTAGAAGTAAAGGCCTTTGCCCAATTTTTCTACTGGTGGGAGAGCTGGATTTTTAGCTGATCCGTTGTCTGACCATGGAGCTTTGTCTGATGCTTTCAAAATCAAACGAGTTAACATACCGTCACCAGCGAAGAACTCGTATGGGATTACTTGGTTAACACCTGCTGTGAATGGACCTGGGAAGTTAGCCTTGTCCAAGTAAGTAGCTGGAACATCTACTGTGTCTTTGGTGTTATCAGCCACACCTTTTTGAACTTCAGCTGGAGTGGTTAAGCCGTTCAAGTTGACATCCAGATTCTTAATCGCTACGAGATTGCTCAAATCGGCCTTACCATCTTTTGCACCGTACACTTTGATAGTTGCCTTGTAACTTTGAGTGCCATTCTGTTTCAAAAGGTCAAGAAGCTCTTTATCAGATTTTCCTTGAGTCCCTGCCAAATCCACTTCGTAGAAGTAAAGGCCTTTGCCCAATTTTTCTACTGGTGGGAGAGCTGGATTTTTAGCTGATCCGTTGTCTGACCATGGTGCCTTGTCAGAAGCTTTCAAGATCAAACGAGTCAACATACCGTCACCAGCGAATAGTTCGTATGGGATAACTTGGTTAACACCGGCTGTGAATGGACCTGGGAAGTTGGCTTTGTCCAAGTAGGTAACTGGAACATCCACTGTGTCTTTAGTATTGTCAGCCACACCTTTTTGTACTTCAGCTGGAGTGGTTGCTGGCTGAGCTTCATTTGCTTCACGGTCTTGTCCAGTAACTGCAGGAGCAGGATTTGTCGCAGGTTTAACCGCATCTTCTGTTTCTTTCTTAGATTCTGGTTTTGCTTGCACTTCTTCTTTTGGTGCTACTACTTGGTCTTTAGCAGCCACATCCGCTTTCTCTGGAGAGTTTGTAGTATCCAAGCTTGCTTTAGGTGCTGAGTCTGCCTGTTCTGAAGGAAGAGCTGTATCGACTGCTTCTTTGAGAAGTTCTGCTGGTAAGTCGCTCTTTTCACTCACCGAAGCAGCGTCTGGCACGACTTGAGCAGGGGTTGGATTGACTACATCGGCACGCACTGAACTTGGTTGCCCAACTAGAACAAAGAAGCCACTAGCCACAACAACTGAGGCAACACCGACACTAAGACGGCGAATAGACCAACGAGTATATCTTTGATTTGGATTGAATTTCATAGGATTCTCCTTAGAGTTTTTCTTTATTTGATGACTCTAGTATAATCTCCTAAAATTAAAAAGGATTAAGAAAAAGTTAAAATTTTTCTTAAATCCCTCTTATAAAATACTTATATTAATTAAATCCATAAACAGATTTGGTGATTTGATAGACGACATTGGAAAGTTTGCGAGCTGGCAAGACGGAATGTTTGGTCAAACGGCTGAGCATAGTCTTACGAATAGCTTGAAAGACCTCTGGATTTTCCTGCTGAATATAGGTCCACAGCTCCCGTTTTTTGGCCAGATGCTCCGCTGTTCCAGCTCGATTGAGCAAGGCACTGGAAATAACTGTCGTAATCTCAATATGATTCAGCAGGTATTCTCTCATTTTGGGGTGGCTTACTTTAGATAAATCAAGCTGGTCTACCAAGAGTCGATTGACCTTAAGTTGCTGGTCAATACGCTTAATCATCACTTGCTCGTTGACAGACTGATCCTCACGCCCAATCAAATAACGATAGAAATCAACAGGCAGATAGTACATGGTCTTGACCTGCTGAAGGGGGGTAAAGACAAAAAGATTATCGACATAAAAAGTATGTTCAGGCAGTTGGAACTGGCTCTCTCGCAACAAATCTGTCCGGTATATCAGCGAGTGCATCATGATATACTGACCTTTTGAGAAATTTCCGACCTGGTCCCAGCCAAAAATCTGCTGGACAGGCAAGACTGACTCATAACTCATACTCTTCTTACGAGACTGACCTTCCTTTTCATAGACAAAATTGGTCACAAAGGCATCCACCTCTTGATCTTCACTCTCTAGTTCTTGCAAGGTTTCCAAAATTTTCAGATAAGCACGGGGATCCACCCAGTCATCACTATCAACTACTTTAAAATAACGACCAGAAGCTTCTGCCAAGCCACGATTGACAGCACCGCCATGGCCCTTATTTTCCTGATAAATGGCTCTAACGATGCTAGGATACTTGCGGGCTAAACGCTCAGCGATTTCCTGAGTCTGGTCCTGAGACCCATCATTGATAATCAAAATCTCAACTTGCTCACCACCAATCACTAGCGACTCCACACAGTAATGAAGATAGGCAGCGGCATTATAGCTAGGAATGGCGATAGACAATAACTTCATAATCTACTCCTTTAGGGGACTGATTTTTTCTTATACTCAATGAAAATCAAAGAGCAAACTAGGAAACTAGCCGCAGGTTGCTCAAAGCACTGCTTTGAGGTTGCAGATAGAACTGACGAAGTCAGCTCAAAATACTGTTTTGAGGTTGTGGATAGAACTGACGAAGTCAGTAACCATACCTACGGCAAGGCGACGTTGACGTGGTTTGAATTTGATTTTCGAAGAGTATTACTCTCTCTTGTCACTTCTTTCTATTCTACCATAAAGTCCAGCTTTTGAAGGACTTTTACTAGAATACAAGAGTTGCTATCTCTATTTGCTATTTTGGACATCAAAAAAGAGGGGATCCCCCTCCTTACGAATTTAATTCTGCCAAATCATCTAGATACTGGTTGTTAATGACCGCCATGATATAGGCATCTGACCTCAAGAGATCATTAGGACCAAACTGGACGTCCAGTGGTGAATTTTCTTGTTCACGGAATCCTAGGACATTGAGGTTGTATTTGCCACGTAGATCCAGCTGGCTCAGACTTTGACCTGCCCAAACACTCGGAATCTTCATCTCCACGATAGACACATTTTTATCCAGCTGAAAGACGTCAACATTGTTATGAAAGAGAATGGTCTGCGCTAGAGACTGCCCCATTTCATACTCAGGTGAAATCACCGAGTCAGCACCGATTTTTTCTAGCACCTTCTTGGCTGTCTGGCTTTTGACCTTGGCAATAACCCTTGGTACCCCCAAACTCTTACAATGCATGACTGCAAGCACACTCGACTCTAGATTTTCTCCTGTTGCCACTACAACCGTATCACAGGTATCAATTCCTGCAGTTCTGAGGAGTTCCTCATCTGTGATATCGCCAACAACTCCACGCGCTAAAACAGGCTCAAATTGATTGATGTGCTCTGCGTGGTCATCAATGGCAATGATATTCATATCTTGCTTGGCGAGGGCCGTCAGGACACTACTCCCAAAAATCCCCAAGCCTAAAATTCCAATCGTACGATCTGACATCATTCTTCCTTTCTTATCCAATACTAATATCTGCTTTCATATACTGAATCAAATCTTTCTTATCAGGCTGGTAGTCAGCTAGACTAACCAGCAAGGTCAAGGGACCGATACGGCCAATAAACATGAGCACCATGATAATGCTAAGAGCTAACTTGCCTAATTCTGGTGTCAGATTTGCCGTTACCCCAACTGTCGCAAGAGCTGAAATGGTCTCAAACATGAGGTAAATAAATCGCGGTGTTCCTTCTGCCGTAATTCCCAACAACATCAAGCCCAACAAGAAGGTCATCAAAAAGATAATGAAGACACTAAAGGATTTTTGGACTGTTCGAGCCTCAATAGTTCTCTGCGCAACATTGGCATGAGGTAAGCCCAGCAATTCACTACGCGCAAAGACCAATAAGACAAAGAGAGTCGTAATCTTGAGCCCCCCAGCCGTTCCTCCAGGCGCCCCTCCGAGAAACATCTGTAAGATATAGATAAACAAGGTCACAGGCCGAGCTTGGGTGTAGTCAATAGAGGCAAAGCCAGCTGTTCTCATGCTGACGGTTTGGAAAAAGCTGACCAACACTTTCTCTGGAACACTGAGATTGCCAATGGTTCCTGGATTGTGCCACTCCGTAAAGAGTGTGGATACTGTCCCAAACAGCAAGATCCCTGCAGTCAAGAATAGAACCAGCTTGGTGTGGAAACGCAGACGGCGTTTTTTCTTGTCAAACTGGGTTGCCAAGTCAAACCAGACCATAAAGCCGAGACCACCCGTGATAATCAAGCCAGCAATGACTAGATTGATTAAGGGATCCGTCTGAAAAGCCACTAAACTACTACTGCCGAAATTATCAAAACCAGCATTACAAAAGGCTGAAATGGCTAAAAAGATAGAGGTGAAAATGCCTCGCCCCCAGCCGAACTCAGGAATAAAACGGAAACTAAGAAGAAAAGCTCCCAAACCCTCTACCAGAAAAGTCGTCAAAAAGATGGAACGCATAAAGGCTTTCAGCGACCGAGTCTCCCCGTAACTAAAGCTTTCCTGAATAGTTTCACGACTGCGAAGACTGAGCTTTTGCTTCCCCTGAATATAAAAGACCCCGATAAAAGTCATGAGCCCCAGACCACCAATCTGTATCAAGAGCATACAAATCAACTGCCCCCAGACATTATAGGTAGTAGCTACCGGTTGCGTAGAAAGGCCGGTTACACAGACCATAGACACCGTCGTAAAGAGATGGTCAAAATAAGTGGCCTGCGAACCACTCGCCTGAACAAAAGGCAAACTCAAAAGGAGAGAACCTATAAAAATAACTCCAGCGAAACTTAAAAAGATGCGACGAGCTGGTGAAAGTCCACCCAAGGCCCTTTCAATTTTTTTCACAAATAATTTGAATAACATACATCCATTGTACCATAAAAAGTAGGAGAGTAGCTAGATCTGAAAGGCAATCTCAAGACAGAGTTCCAAAGCCTTCTCGAAAGCTTCTGAACCCCAGTTACGACTGTCGTACTGGTCCAAGTCTGCTAAAGAATCAGCTGTGAACAACAATTCTCCCCAGAGAACCCCACGCAGTTGGGCTACTGCCGCAAGCGCAGAACACTCCATCTCCACAACAGCACAGCCTTCTCCCTTACGATAAGCCACCTTTTCAGCCGTTTCTCGGTAAAAACCGTCTGTCGTCCAGGTCATGACTTCTTCATAAGGAATCCCTCTGGCTTCCAACACTCGCTCAATGGTAGCAATAGCCTCTGGCTGAATTTCCATATAACGAGAAGGTGTCACATAGTGATAACTAGCTCCTTCATCTCGCAGAGCGCGAACAGGAACTAGAAAGGCATTTTCTTCTATATCAGCCAGCACACCACAGGTTCCAGTGGAAATAATCTGCTCCACACCATAGCCAATCAACCAATCCATAAATTGGGCTGCTGGAGCTGAGCCGACAGGTGCCTGAGCCAGACAGATCTCCTCGCCTTTGTGGTTCACGACATAGACTGGATAGGTCTTGGTGGCTGAAACGAATTCGCCGACACAGTCCGCCCCTACTTCCCTCGCATAGCGGTCAATCTCCTCACCTAAAAAAGCATAGACACACTTCTTGGGCAAGTGCAAGTCCAGCCCCTCGTGATTGGGCATGATAACCGCATGAGGATTGTCATCAAACTCTAAAATGGGAATCGCATGTTTCTGAATCATAACCCACCTCCTCTAATTTTGTACTATTGTATCAAAAGCTGACCGAGTGTCAAGGAGGAGAATGATAAATTGAGGAGAAAAAAGCATCCCAGTTACAAGATGCTTTTAAATTAATCAATGAAGCAAACTTTCTAAGAGATAGAGTAGGTAAATGTGGGCTGAGTAAAAGATGATGAAACCTACAAAAAAACCTCCGCTGTTCCTTTTTACTTCTATTTCACAGGTATCTCCTTAATCACACGCGCAGGATTGCCAGCTAGGACAACGTTGTCGCCAAAGGACTTAGTGATTACAGCCCCTGCTCCAGCAACAACATTATTGCCCAGTGTCACTCCAGGAAGGACAATAACACCACCTCCAGCCCAGAAATTGTCTCCGATAGTAATAGGCTTGCCGTATTCCACACCTGAATTACGTTCCTGCGGGTCCAATGGATGGAGGGGAGTCAAGAACTGACAGTTGGGACCAATCATAGCATTGTCCCCGATGCGAATCGGACAAACATCCAGCATGGTCAAGTTCCAATTAGAATAAAAATTTTCCCCTAGATGGATGTTGACACCGTAGTCCACCATCAAGCGAGTGTTGATATAAAGATTTTTCCCGGTCGAGCCAAACCAAGTCTTGATAATCTCTGCCCCTTTCAAGGGATCTTCTTCATTGTTAAAAGCAGCCTGTTTTTGGCGAGAAGCCTGAGCCAAGGTCCGCAATTCTGGGTCCGATGGACGGTAAACCTCTCCCGCTATCATTTTCTGATATTCACTGGTCATTGTATTCTTCTCCTTATTCTCTACTATCATATCAAATTTTCCCCGTATCTGACTAGGATAAGGAGCACTTTCTACAATTGATGTTCTGATTATCATCACATCCTGTCTAAGCGGATACGAGTCACAATTCTGTCTGGGTCTGTGATTTCCAACTGGCTCGATGTCAGCCACTTGATTGGTGCATCAACTTCTTGTGCTCGTTGCGCAATCGTTAACAGTTCTTCTTTACGAGCTACCTCAATAACATAATAGGCTAAACCTGGTAGACCTTGCTTACGCGAAGCCAAACCTTTTCCTCCCCATTCATTGACTGCCAAATGATGATGGTAGTCCCCAGCTGCAATCCAACTGACACTAGGCACACTGAATTTATCCTCTAGCCCTAACACCTTTTGATAAAACTGGCTGGACTTTCGACCATCCTTGACGGAAAGATGAATATGCCCCATTCTCGTGCCTTCTGCTAGGATAAAGGGCTCTACTCTTTCCCCCA
This sequence comes from Streptococcus mitis, assembly GCF_019929545.1. Lineage (GTDB taxonomy): Bacteria > Bacillota > Bacilli > Lactobacillales > Streptococcaceae > Streptococcus > Streptococcus mitis_BU. Next base: position 11,836 of record NZ_JAHZPT010000024.1, on the reverse strand, counting down.
ACTCATAGATATCCTGCGCCGCAAGGGCGTCAGTGACCCCTATAATACGACCGTCTTCTCGAATATCCCATGTGGAAACTGGCTTATCTCGATAGAGTTCAATGCCATTTCCCTCCAAATCTTCCAAGTAAATAGCTTCACTGTAACCATGGTCTGCACCGCCGACAAGAGGAATCTGCAAATCCGTCAGGTGTTTCAAGACATCGCCCAAATCCTTTCGTGTCGGCAAGAGAATAGCCAGATGGTAAAGGCCATAATGTTCCCTTACTTCACCGCTCTCTTTTGTTTGAATCAGCTGTACCAAGGCTGTTCCTCCAAGTCCCAGAACGACCTCTGTCTCAGTTTGAGATAAGATTTCTAAACCAAGCACTTGCTGATAAAAGGCAGTTTGACTTGCCAAATCCTTTACATTTAAAACTGCCTCTGCTAAATAAATGTGGCTCTTGTATTCATAGGTCATAAATGGTTCTCTTTTCTCATTGTAATTCTTTTTATTACAGCTATTATATAATTTCCATCAAGAAAGTCAAGCCAGACAACTTATAGATGATAATTCTGTCATCTTGTCTATATGGGATTAGAACGAGAAAAATATACAGAGAATTGATAATCAAACCATTGAAAATTTTTAACCAGCTCTAAGATGACTCTCATCTCAACTTCAACAGAAAAGGAGCGGATATGATATCCTACTCCTTATTCTTGTCAGAAAATCTAATTTGAATTAGTCTTCTTTTTTCTTGCGAGCAAGAAATCCAAATCCACTCAAGACACCTAAAAGTCCAAGTGCTGCTAGGCTAGCGTTAGCTTCTGTACCTGTGTTTGGAAGTTCAGCTTGTCCTGTTTGAGGTAACTCTTCCCCATATTCTGAGTGTTCCCCATGAGATGACTTGTTCTCTTTTTGGGCCACCGCTTCATCTTGATGAGAACCTTCTTGTTTTGTAGGTTCATCAATCTTAACAGAATTTGACTGAAGGTATTCTTGATCCTGTGGTTTCGTTACATCACCACCTATTAACTCAGTATATAAATGAGTAACAATACCATCTTTTTCATAGGTCATTGTATATCGATATTTCTTACCATTTTTCGATATGATATCAGATTTAGGAGCCAATTTACCAATTTGAATTGGAACGAGTTCTTCATTCGATTCAATAATAATATGGCGAGTAATCAATAATGGAGCTACAGAATGAACCGCTGGGTCACCTTTTTCACTTACAACTCCTTCTGGCAACGCTGGTTGTATTTCTGGTTCGCCCTTTTCGCTTACAACTCCTTCTGGCAACGCTGGCTGTACTTCTGGTTCACCCTTCTCACTTACAACTCCTTCTGGTAATGCTGGTCGTACTTCTGGTTCACCCTTCTCACTTACGACTCCTTCTGGTAATGCCGGCTGTACTTCTGGTTCACCTTTTTCACTAAAATATTCTACAAAGTCATAAATAACCGTTTTTTCATTTTCATCAACTGTACCCGTTTCTGACGCTGATGTAGCACGATGTCCTTTGTAAAAATAAGACTTACCATCTTTTTGAAGTATTGTTCCCACTTTAGGAGCAGTAGACGTATATTCATCTCCTATAGAAGCATCTTGTGTTAGTAGTTTTCCTGCTGCTATTTCAGTAGTTGTCCCTTCTAACATGTATTTCTCAAATACATTTCCACCAGTTGCTAGTTTATAGACATAGGTAATTTCAGTAGTTCCTGAAACAACTTTCCCTGTTTCTGTAGAAGAGCCTGTTTTCAGTCCTACTAGTTTATATTTTTTACCATCTTTGGTTATTTCTTGTAGTTTTACCGTTGTAGCATCATATGAAACCTCTTTGTTCGTTGTCGTTGGTGTTCCTACTACTACTTTTTGATTATCCTTATTTAAGTAATATTTAGTTTCTGTAGAAGATATCACTGCATCTTTAACAACATCTGTACTTTCTTTAATAGAAGTTCCATCCGCTAATTCATACTTAACAATGACACTACCTTTACTCTCAGTAGTTTCTGTTTCTTCCTTAGCGTAGATGTTTTTAACATTAGTTAGTTGATCACTAATATGGTAAGCACGGGTTGGTTGGTATAAGTCGTAATAATGAATTTCACTATAAATAGGCTCAGATATTGACGCATGTTGTTCATATTTCGTAGGTGCGGCAATTCTATATCGAACTCCATCTTTTTCATATTCTTTATATAATTGGCCTAATCCATATTGATATCTAGTATCTTCACTATAATATTTCGAACCAAAATAGCCAAATCTATAAGCTAAATAAGTTTTTTCTGGTTGATTAGAATCATGATCTTCACTAGGATAATAAGAATCTGTACTCTTATCTCCTAGTTTAAAATCTACATTTACTTCAAACACATTTTTTACAAAATTTGCATTTGTTGGAACTTGGTCGACATACTGAATTGCTTTATGAGCCTCTTTAAACTTCGTGACATTTGCTTTTTCACTCTCGTAGTTAGCAGTGTCTTTAAACTCTTCAATATTTCCAACAAATTTTGGTTCTACTTTATCTCGAGAATTTTTCCATCCTACTGTAATTTCTTTTTCGCCAAACATTTCTTTTAGCTTAGTTATATATTCTGTTACATCGTTATATTTTACAAACTTTCCGTTTTCTCTTATATAACCATTAAACTCCTGATGTACAGAATAAGTAGGACGATTCTTATTATCTACTGCATTTTTATTTGTTAATGTAACCTTATAGATTTCTTCCCATGTCTTTTCTTTTTCAGAGTTAGTGACATCTTCGTCTTTTAAATCTCTTAATCTCTCATCTAAAAGATTATTTAAGCCTTCCTCTAATGCTTTCTCATTAAAAAATGCACCCGCCGTATACGCTTCTTGTTCCGTTGCTGTAGAAACAGATTCTTTTAATGCTACCTCATTTTTTTCAACAACTAATATAGTATCTCCTTCCTTAATTCCACCATCAGTTGTTATATTTTCTTTTGTAAAATCTTTAGCATCATTTTCACCTTGTTTAAATGTTTCAACAGCCCAAGAATCATTGGCTGTAGTTGGTTTTGTGGCTAAAACATACTTCCCATATTTTCCTTCATCAGTTTCAGAAACTAACCAAACTCGACTACCTTCTTTAATATTGTTATAGCGAATACTTCCATCTTCATTATGCAAGTTTCCAGGATTTGCAGGTACTGTAATATCATTGAAAGTTGTTTCCTTAGTAGTCCCCTCATGTTTATCTACTTCTGTATCAATCTTATGATATTTTTCTCCGTTCTTTTCTAAAACTTTATCAGCTTCTTTGATTTTACTTAAAACATCATTAGTTAAATTTGCTACATTTCCTTCATAACGTTTGCCAAAAAGTCCACGAATTTTATAATCCATAGTAGTACTAGAAAGGTGTTTATCACCAACAGGAATTTCTACATCAGATTCTTCTTTCAGCACTTCGCCTTCTTTTGTGACATAAGAAATTTTTGAATCCTTAAAGTTATCTTCTCCTTGTTTTTTTATAGTTTCCTTTTCAACTCTGTCTAAATTATATTTGGCTCTACCTTCATTCTCGCGATGATTTCTTTCATATCCATCTTCTGTCCCCGTTGCATGATAATTCAAACCATCAAACACATGCATTTTTGGCATTGTATAACTACCCATACCATTACTCAATGTTTCCATTTTCACATTATCTTTTGCAGGTGTTACTGTAGTTTCATTAGCTGTATTTGCAGTTTCTTCAGCCAATACCGGACTAGCTCCAACAATCATCATCCCTAATAAAACTGATACTGCACCAATCCCTTTATATTTACGTAATGAATATTTTTGAATTGTATCTTTTTTCATAAGGTATTTTTCCTTTTATTTCTTTCTACTTATTATAAAAAATCATACTAACTATTTTAGTATATCACTTTCAGTTTCCTTTATCAAACAATTATACATAAAGGAAATTAAAAAAAATAGATAATAAGATATCCAATAAAATCTCATTATCTATTTCATTTTTAGGCGTTCATGAGTGATAAATATCTCTTAGAAACTTGTTCTTTTGAATATCGATTCACAAACTTACTTGTATTTTCTAGCTCGATTTCTTTATCGGTCTCATATAAACACTTGATAAGATGCGCTAACTCCTCTGGTGTATCATATAAGCAAATATCTGAGTTCTTAGATGCATAATATTGATGAGCAATTTCAACATTAGAAAGCAAGGGAATCAATCCAAAACTCATAGCTTCAACACAGGCATTGGCAAATAATTCCTTTTGGGAAGTTGAAATATAGCCATCATGTTCCCAATAAGGTACCTCATCTACATATCCAATCACATGGATGGTAGATGGCAAAGTTGGATACTCTTTCTTCAATTTGTCAATATCTCCACCATATAAGAATACCTCTACAGGAAGGCCTTCTTGTTCTAACTTCCTAAAGGTTTCTATAATCCATTCTACCCTTTTTACCTTACTCATATTCCCTACATAACAATAAGAACTTGGATTTATTCTTTTTGTGACTACTGAGGAAACTTGAGGTGCAAAAATCGGTGGCATAAATTGTGCGTGATACCCTAAATCTTGCAAGATTGATGTTAATACTTCTGAAGCTACTAAATATCTAGTTTTTCTTCTTAGATTATGAGCTGGATTTAGCAATACATTGTCATGGATATATTCCCAATAGAGACGGTTTGTATTTTCTACAAAGCGCCATAATTTGGGAGTCACCACGTTATGTTGATCTCGAATTAAGATGTCTTTCTTATCTGTAAGACTGATTAATACCTGAATCAATAAGTCTTCGTAGGTTAACCATTCTCCATCTTTATAATATAAATAATTGTCCTCCATCATATAAATGGGACTTGGTTCTTCTCTTGGCTTATAGTACCGTGCCCGCATCGCTGTCGAACCATCTCGATTTAACCATTCCAGTTCTTCTTTTTTATTTTTCTTTAAATATAATCCAGAAGTAAAATATAGGGTTTCTTCTTCTAATTCAATACTAGCCACAAATCCGTTAATCACAGTCATTTTTCCATTAGGATACCTATCAATGATATCGGAAGGACGAATACTTAATTCATCATGACCAATATCTGATTGATAATGGCTTACACTCACTAATTCATCCCTTTCAAAACCTATTTGTTCATAGCCTGCCTTCCAATCTGGTCGAACTTGAGGATGGGTTAAAATATATAGATGTCCCCAACCTAGATAATCTGCAATTTTCTTTCTAGACAATTGGGATGATTCAAAGCCATATTTTCTAACCTCTCTTTGCCAGAGTCCTGGATGTATTGTAACCATTTTAGTCATAACAATCTCCTATCATATACGGTAACCTTCGCGACTCATTTATCTGCACTTGTTTGTCAGAAAGATTTACTAATCTGAATTATATCATATGAATCATACTTTTACTAGATTCTATCAATATACCTAACATCTACTTAATACCCCAATACAAAAAGGAGCGGATATGATATCCTACTCCTTTTTCTTATCAGAAAATCTAATTAAAATTAGTCTTCTTTTTTCTTGCGAGCAACAAGTCCAAATCCACTCAAGACTCCAAGAAGTCCAAGTGCTGCTAGGCTAGCATTGTCTGCTGTACCAGTGTTTGGAAGTTCAGCTTGCCCTTTAGCTTCTGATGAAGCCGCTGGAGCTTGTGGTGCTTCACCATTTACTGGTGCTAATGGCATCGTTGGAGTTGCTGGAGCAGCCGGATTAGCCGGGTTAGCTGGTGTTGCTGGGTTAGCTGGTGTTGCTGGCTGACTTGGGTCTACAGGAACTACTGGAGTTTCTGGTTGACTTGGGTCTGTCGGTCTCACCGGATTTGTTGGATTTGTTGAAGGTGTTGCTGGAGAACCTGGTTTAGATGGAGTGAGTGATCCTCCATTTGTAGAATCTTCTTTGACTTCTTTATAAACGTAAGTAACTTCTGTTGTTCCTTCTGTTACTTTACCAGACTCTTCACCCTTAGTTGAAGTTGGTACAAGTACGTATACTTTACCATCTTTAGTAGTGATTGTAGCTGGCTTGTTATCACTTGTGTCATATGCTGAGCTTATAGAACCGTCAGTAGTGTCTTTAACGTCTTCTGCGATTGTGTTACCTGCTTCGTCTACATAATGAACTACTACGTTTCCTTTAACTTCTTTGTACACATATGTTACTTCTGTAGTTTTACCTGTTTCAACGCTTCCGTTTTCGTTACCTTTAGTTGATGCTGGTACTAGTTCGTATACTTTTCCTTCTGCAGTTGTAATACGAGTTGGTTTCACATCTTTATCCGTAGTGTTGTAAGCTGCACCTGGTTTACCGTCTTTAGTACCAACAACATCTGATTGGATTGTGTTTCCAGCTTCGTCTACATAGTGAATCACTACTTGTCCTGCTTTTTCGTAAACGTAAGTTACTTCTGTTTTACCTTCTACTACGTCTCCTGTTTCAGGTTTAGAATCGTCTTTAACAGCTTTTTCTGTTAAGTAGTAAACAGTTCCGTCTTTTTCGATTTTCTCTGGTTTGTTGTCAGTTGTATCGTATTTAGCGTTTAGAGAAGCACCCTTAGTATCTTCTTTATCTTCAGCAATTACGTTACCTTCTGTATCAACGTAGCGAACTACTACATCACCAGTGACTTCTTTATAAACGTAAGTAACTTCTGTTGTTCCTTCTGTTACTTTACCAGACTCTTCACCCTTAGTTGAAGTTGGTACAAGTACATATACTTTACCATCTTTTGTAGTGATTGTAGCTGGTTTGTTGTCACTTGTGTCATATGCTGAGCTTACAGATCCATCAGTCGTATCTTTAATGTCTTCTGCGATTGTGTTTCCAGCTTCGTCTACATAGTGAACGACTACGTTTCCTTTTACTTCTTTGTAGACATAAGTCACTTCTGTAGTTTTACCTGCTTCAACATCTCCAGTTTCGTTACCTTTAGTTGATGCTGGTACGAGTTCATATACTTTTCCTTCTGGAGTAGTGATACGAGTTGGTTTCATATCGTTATCAGAAGTATCATATTTAGCTCCTGGTTGACCATCTTTTGTATCAACAGCATCTGCTTGAAGAGTGTTTCCAGCTTCGTCTACGTAATGAACAAGAACGTTTCCTGCTTTTTCGTATACATAAGTGATTTCTGTAGTTCCTTCTACAACAGCACCGTTTTCTGGCTTAGAACCGTCTTTCAATTCTTTAGCTGTCAAGTAGTAAACTTGTCCATCTTTTTCAAGTTTAGCTGGTTTGTTGTCAGTTGTGTCATATTTCTCACTTAGTGATCCATTTTCTACATCTTTCGTATCTTCAGCAAGTGTGTTTCCTTCTGTATCAACGTAGTGAACGACGACATTACCAGTGATTTCTTTGTAGACGTAAGTTACTTCTGTCGTTTCTCCAGCTTTAACTTTACCTGTTTCATCACCTTTAGTTGACTGAGGGATTAATTCGTATACTTTACCTTCTGGAGTAGTGATACGGTTTGGTTTCATTCCGTTATCAGCAGTGTTGTAGTCTGAGTTTGGTTTACCGTCTTTTGTATCAACAGCATCTTCTTGAATAGTGTTACCTTTTTCGTCAGTGTAATGAACGACTACTTGTCCAGCTTTTTCGTAAACGTAAGTTACTTCAGTTTTACCTTCTACTACGTCTCCGTTTTCTGGTTTAGAGTCATCTTTAAGAGCTTTTTCTGTTAAGTAGTAAACAGTTCCGTCTTTTTCGATTTTCTCTGGTTTGTTGTCAGTTGTATCGTATTTAGAGTTTAGAGAAGCACCTTTCGTATCTTCTTTATCTTCAGCAATTACGTTACCTTCTGTGTCAACATAGTGAACGACTACATCACCAGTTACTTCTTTATAAACGTAGGTTACTTCTGTAGTTCCTTCAGTAACCTTACCAGTTTCAGCACCTTGAGTTGCTGTTGGTACTAATTGGTAAACTTTGCCTTCTGGAGTCGTAATACGTTCTGGTTTCATGCCGTTATCAGAAGTGTCATATGGTGTGCTAATTGATCCATCTGTTGTATCTTTAGCATCTTCAGCAATTTTGTTTCCTGCCTCATCTGTATAGTGAACTACTACATTCCCTTTAACTTCTTTATAAACGTAGGTTACTTCTTTCGTTTGACCTGATTCTACAGTACCTGTTTCATCACCTTTAGTTGATGCTGGGACTAGTTCGTATACTTTTCCTTCTGCAGTTGTGATACGAGTTGGTTTCATTCCGTTATCTGCAGTGTTGTATTCAGAACCTGGTTTTCCATTGTCAGTATCTTTAGCACCTGAAGCAATATCTTTACCGTCTGCAGTTCCTACTAATGGAGTTCCGTCTTCTGTTTGGTAATTAACGATTACTGATCCAGCTTTTTCATAAACGTAAGTTACATCAGTTTTACCTTCAACTACGTTTCCAGTTTCTGGTTTAGAATCATCTTTAAGACCAGCTTTTGTAATGTAGTATACAGTTCCGTCTTCTGCAGTGATTTTTTCTGGTTTGTTATCAACAGCAGTATCATATTTTTCGCTTAGAGATGCACCTTTAAGGTCGTCTTTATCAGCTGCGATTTTGTTACCTTCTGTGTCAACATAGTGAACTACTACATCACCAGTTACTTCTTTATAAACGTATGTTACTTCTTTCGTTTCTCCAGCTACTACTGTACCTGTTTCGGCACCTTTAGTTGCTGTTGGTACTAATTCGTATACTTTGCCTTCTGCAGTTGTGATACGAGCTGGTTTCATTCCGTTGTCAGAAGTATCATAATCTGATCCTGGTTTTCCATCTACAGTGTCTTTAGCACCTGAAGCTACATTTGCACCAGCTGGGTCAACACCTACTAATGGAGTTCCGTCTTCTGTTTGGTAGTTAACTACTACTTGTCCTGCTTTTTCGTAAACGTAAGTTACTGTAGTTGTTCCTTCAACTACGTCTCCCGCAGCTGGTTTAGAATCATCTTTAAGCTCTTTAGCTGTTAAGTAATATTTAACACCGTCTTTAGTGATTTCAGCTTTTTTGTGGTCTGCTGTATCGTATTTAACGTTTAGAGAAGCATCTGTTTCGTCTTTTTCGTCTTCAGCGATTACGTTACCTTCAGTATCTTCATACTTAACGACTACATTACCTTTAACTTCTTTATAAACGTATGTTACTTCTTTAGTTTCTCCAGCAACAACTTTACCAGTTTCGTCACCTTTAGTTGCTGTTGGTACTAGTTCGTATACTTTTCCTTCTGCAGTTGTGATGCGGTTTGGTTTCAATCCGTTGTCTGCAGTGTTGTAGTCAGTTCCTGCTTTAGCGTCTGTTGTGTCTTTAGCACCTGATTCCACATTTGCTCCATCTGCAGTTCCTACTAATGGAGTTCCGTCTTCTGTTTGGTAGTTAACGATTACTGATCCAGCTTTTTCGTAAACGTAAGTTACTGTAGTTGTCCCTTCAACAACATCACCTGTTGCTGGTTTAGAACCATCTTTCAATTCTTTAGTTGTTAAGTAATATTTAACACCATCTTTTTCGATAGATTCTTTTTTGTGATCAGCTGTGTCGTATTTAACATTTAGAGAAGCATCTGTTTCATCTTGTTCGTCATCAGCAAGTGTGTTACCTTCAGTATCTTCGTACTTAACAACTACGTTACCTTTCACTTCTTTATAAACGTAGGTTACTTCTTTCGTTACACCTGATTCTACTTCACCTTCTGGTTCACCTTCAGTTGATTCTGGAACCAGTTGGTAAACTTTTCCTTCCGCAGTTTTAATACGTTCTGGTTTCATTCCGTTATCTGCAGTGTTGTACTCTGTACCTGGTTTACCGTTATCAACATCTTTCGTACCTGAAGCTACAGTTTTGCTTTCATCTCCAACTACTGTTCCTGTAAGTGGAGTTCCATCTTCTGTTTTGTAGTTGACGATGACTGATCCAGCTTTTTCATAGATGTAAGTTACTTTTGTAACACCTTCTACTACTGTACCTTCTTCAGCTGGCGATGTAGTTTCTGTACCATTTACAGATGTTGTTGTACTTGCTTCGTTTAGGTAGTAAACATTTCCTTGTGCATCTGTAAGTTTTTGAGGTTTTTCATCTGCATTTTTTTTAGTGTTGTACGCTACGTTTTTAGGCGTTCTAACAGTCTTGTCTTCTACAACTACTTCTTGTCCATCAGCATTAACATAGTATTTCTCAGTTACTACTTCAGCTACTGTTTCAGGAGTATCAGTGTAAGGAGCTTTTAATTCTGTTCCGTCTTCTGTTTGGTAGTTAACTACTACAGAACCTTTTTTCTCTACTTCACGAGTTTTTTCTTCTGCATAAGTGTAAGTGATTGTTGTAGTACCACTTGCTAAACGGTATGCACGAAGAGGAGTGATTTCATCACGGTAAGTGTAAGTTTCATATTCCGCTTGAGGACCACTAAGGTTAAGAGTAAAATCACCACCACTTATAGCACTTGTTCCAGATTCATAAACCTCTGAATAATCCGCAGTTACATCCGATGTCGGTCTTCTTTTAGCATCAACTTGGTCTCCATTATCAACTGCTATAGCGCCTTTAACACCAGTTTTTGCGTCTAGCCCCACAGCAAAATATCGTTTAAAATTAAGAATGTTATCTTCTAATCCTTTTTCTTGAAGATAAGCAAGATACCCTTTTACAGTAGTTTTGTTCCTTTCTCCTGTTAAAGTATCTGGCGCAGCTTTAAATTTTTGAACCATTGCATATGTTCTATCTAGACTTGCACCATCCCCCTGTCCCGAATCCGAAAGGTCATCAGCTACATTGTCCTTAGGCGATAAAGGTATATAAGCTGATAAAGTAACATCCCCAGAGTTAACTGTTACATAAGTGTTTTTCTCAAGGACGAAAACATAGTCTCCTTCTTTGATTCCACCATCAGCTGTTACATTCGCTGAATTGAAGTCTTTTGCTGCTGCTTCTCCAGCTGTGAAAGCTTCTTTCAGTTTATCATCAGAAGTGATTGCACCTGAATCGGCTTGTACATATTTACCATATGTGCCTTTTCCAGTTTGTTCAACGATCCAAGCTTTTCCACCAGCTTTTACATTACCATAAGTGATTTTACCTTCTGCATTACTTAATCCTTCTGGAGTCAGTTTCGCAGTTACATCACCTAGAGTTGTGCTAGAATAATCTGAACCACCATCTCCAGTTGTTTCAACTTTAGGTTCTCCAATTAGGTGGTAAGTTTTCCCATCTTTTTCGATAGTTTCTTTCTTACCATTTTCTTTAGCGTCATTTAGGTCGCTATCTTCTGCATCTCCACCTGTAGTTTCTTTGAAAACTTCTCCTGATTTACCGAATACATCGTATGTCGTTTCGATAGTTTTGTCAGCACCAGAGTTTTGGTTTTTGTTTTCTTCTAATACAGTATTTCCTTCAGCAGTTACATATTTGTAATCTACTTTTCCAGTTTTAGTGATTGTTTTTGTATCACTTTCAGTTGGATTAGTATCAAAGTTCTTACCATTATTTGGATCCTCAATATTAGCTGTTTCTACAACTACTGAACCCTTATCATTTGAAATCGTTGTTGTGTTATCGCTGTTTTCTGTCATTGCCGCTTCAACGGTCTGCGTTCCAGCTGCCATTGCAAGGGCTGCACCGACAATCAGACCAACTGTACCGATTTTGACTGAGTCTGAACGGCCGTCTTTAAACTTACGAATGGAAAATTTTTCTTTTTTATTTATAAACATCCTTAGCATCCTTTACTGTTATTTTTACGGAATCTATGAGTTATCATATTATATCTCAAACTTGTAACCCTCAAAAGCCCCTCAATCCCTTTCCCCACCTAGGATTAGAGCATAAAAAATAGCATAAC
>NZ_JAHZPT010000023.1:0-29728 GCF_019929545.1 Streptococcus mitis | reverse complement strand
TGTGGCGACACATGTAGCGGACTAATACTAATAGCTCGAGGACTTATCCAAAGTAACTGAGAATATGAAAGCGAACGTTTTTCTTAATTTGAATAGATATTCAATTTTGAGTAGGTATTACTCAGAGTTAAGTGACGATAGCCTAGGAGATACACCTGTACCCATGCCGAACACAGAAGTTAAGCCCTAGAACGCCGGAAGTAGTTGGGGGTTGCCCCCTGTGAGATATGGAAGTCGCTTAGCTTTAATCCGCCATAGCTCAGTTGGTAGTAGCGCATGACTGTTAATCATGATGTCGTAGGTTCGAGTCCTACTGGCGGAGTAGTTAAGAAAAAAGAGGTTTAGGCCTCTTTTTTTGTAATTAATAATCTATTTAGTGTTATTTGGTGTGAGATATTTTTGCTGAGTAAAGTTTCAGAGCCCTCCTTTTTCGATCAAGGAGATCTTTTTAGTACTTTAATTGAGGGTAGCGAAGAGGCTAAACGTTGCGGACTGTAAATATGATCCTTCGAGGGGTTCGCATCCTTCGGCTTCCATTATCTTAGTTTTTGAAATTTAGGTAGTATATTTGTTCCTATTCTGTCAACTTTTCCTATTTGTTATCTTTTTTAGGTTGGTATTTGAGCAATTCAGGATTTTATAATAACTGTTTATAATTTTTTGTTAGAATAAGGTCATAAAAAGAAAAGGAGTATATATTTATGCTACAAAGTATTTATGATCAGATGATGGATTTTTATAGAAATATTGAAGAAGAGTATGGTATGTTCTTGGGTGATAATTTTGATTGGGAACATGTTCATTTTAAGTTTTTGATTTATTATCTTGTCCGATATCGTATTGTGAGTCATCGGGATTTTATTGTTTACCATTATCGTGTTGCTTATCGTTTGTATCTTGAAAAATTGATAATGAGACAGGGTTTTGTTGCTTGATGAGACAGTATGAGTTAATTTCCGAACAAATTTTACTTTTTGTGGAAAAATAATGATAAATAGACGGAATTTTTTCTAAAACATTTTTTAATAGTTGGAAATAGCAAATCTTTCTATTGTTTCTTCTTGATAAAAAGGCGATTTTTTCTTATAATAAATTGTAAGATATAATTGCAGGTGAGAGTCCTGCCATGTATGTGAGAAAGGAAGAGCCTGAGGGCTCAGACAAGATTATGACTTCAGTTGTTGTTGTAGGTACCCAATGGGGTGATGAAGGTAAAGGGAAGATTACAGACTTCCTTTCAGCGAATGCAGAAGTGATTGCGCGTTACCAAGGTGGTGATAATGCAGGTCACACGATTGTGATTGATGGCAAGAAGTTTAAATTGCACTTGATTCCATCTGGGATTTTCTTCCCTGAAAAAATCTCTGTTATTGGAAACGGTATGGTTGTAAATCCTAAATCTCTTGTAAAAGAGTTGAGCTATCTTCATGAGGAAGGTGTGACAACTGATAACTTGCGTATTTCTGATCGTGCCCATGTCATTTTGCCTTATCATATCGAGTTAGACCGTTTGCAAGAAGAAGCTAAGGGCGACAATAAGATTGGGACTACAATCAAGGGAATTGGTCCAGCTTATATGGACAAGGCTGCTCGTGTTGGGATTCGTATTGCAGATCTTTTGGATAAAGATATTTTCCGTGAGCGTTTAGAACGTAACCTTGCTGAAAAGAATCGTCTTTTTGAAAAATTGTATGACAGTAAAGCGATTGCTTTCGATGATATTTTTGAAGAATATTACGAATATGGTCAACAAATTAAGAAGTATGTGACAGATACATCTGTCATTTTGAATGATGCGCTTGATAACGGTAAACGTGTGCTTTTTGAAGGTGCACAAGGTGTTATGCTAGATATCGACCAAGGTACTTATCCATTTGTTACGTCATCAAACCCTGTGGCTGGTGGTGTGACCATTGGTTCTGGTGTTGGTCCAAGTAAGATTGACAAGGTTGTTGGTGTATGTAAAGCCTATACGAGTCGTGTAGGAGACGGTCCTTTCCCAACTGAGTTGTTTGATGAAGTGGGAGAACGTATCCGTGAAGTTGGTCATGAATATGGTACAACAACTGGTCGTCCACGTCGTGTGGGTTGGTTTGACTCAGTTGTGATGCGCCATAGTCGTCGTGTTTCTGGTATCACTAACCTTTCATTGAACTCTATCGATGTTTTGAGTGGTTTAGATATTGTGAAAATCTGTGTGGCCTATGATCTTGATGGTCAACGTATTGACTACTATCCAGCTAGTCTTGAGCAATTGAAACGTTGCAAACCTATCTATGAAGAGTTGCCAGGTTGGTCAGAAGATATTACTGGAGTTCGTAATTTGGAAGATCTTCCTGAGAATGCGCGTAACTATGTTCGTCGTGTGAGCGAATTGGTTGGCGTTCGTATTTCTACTTTCTCAGTAGGTCCTGGTCGTGAACAAACAAATATTTTAGAAAGTGTTTGGTCCTAAGAGATTTTTAAGATTTGTTTAAGATAGGTCGGGTATACTATAGACAGTTACAAGAAGACCTCCTAACTTGTTGTAACAAATATCCTAAACTTTTCTTTTTCATAATAATCTCCCTATAAAGTCACCACATTCGGTGGCTTTTTTTGTCTCGGGAATCATGATATAATAATAAAATCGATAAGTAGGAAAAGAGAATCGGATGAATTATACAGTTGAAGAAAAAGAAGTCTTTATGAGGGAAGCTTTGAGAGAAGCTGAGATTGCTCTTGAACACGATGAAATTCCAATTGGTTGTGTGATTGTCAAGGACGGAGAAATCATTGGCCGTGGGCATAATGCGCGTGAGGAACTGCAACGAGCGGTTATGCATGCGGAGATTATGGCCATAGAGAATGCGAACCTGAGTGAGGAGAGCTGGCGCTTGCTGGATTGCACGCTTTTTGTGACCATTGAGCCTTGTGTCATGTGTAGTGGGGCGATTGGACTCGCCCGCATTCCAAACGTGGTCTATGGGGCTAAAAACCAGAAATTTGGCGCTGCTGGGAGTTTGTACGATATCTTGACAGATGAGCGTCTCAATCACCGTGTGGAGGTTGAAACGGGAATTTTGGAAGATGAATGCGCAGCTATTATGCAGGACTTTTTTAGAAATAGACGGAAAAAATAATTTTGCTTTTAAAATGAATAGGAATGTGATATAATAAATAGTGGAGCAACAGTTCTGCGTGAAGCGGGTCAGGGGAGGAATCCAGCAGCCCTAAGCGATTTGAATTGTGTGCTCTTTTTTTCGTGCTTTTTCCGAATAAATAAGATAGAATAATCTAGAATAAATGATAATAGAAAAGAGAAGATGATGAAAATTCGTGGTTTTGAATTGGTTTCTAGTTTTACAGATGAAAATTTATTGCCCAAGCGTGAGACAGCGCATGCGGCTGGTTACGATTTAAAGGTTGCTGTGCGCACAGTTATCGCTCCAGGAGAGATTGTCTTGGTTCCGACAGGGGTTAAGGCTTATATGCAGCCGACTGAGGTTCTCTACCTCTATGATCGTTCTTCAAACCCTCGTAAGAAGGGATTGGTTTTAATTAATTCAGTTGGGGTTATTGATGGGGATTATTATGGAAATCCTGGGAATGAAGGGCATATTTTTGCTCAGATGAAGAATATCACAGACCAAGAGGTTGTTCTTGAAGTTGGAGAACGTGTTGTCCAGGCTGTCTTTGCTCCTTTCTTAATTGCAGATGGAGATATGGCTGATGGCGTTCGAACTGGTGGATTTGGATCGACCGGGCACTAGAATGAAGATTATCTTTGTACGTCACGGGGAGCCAGATTATCGTGAGTTAGAGGAGCGTTCTTATACGGGATTTGGGATAGATTTGGCCCCCTTGTCTGAGAAGGGACGGCAGCAAGCCCAGAAACTGAGCACCAATCCTTTACTCCCTTCAGCTGAAATAATCGTATCTTCTGCAGTCACAAGAGCTTTAGAAACGGCTTCTTATGTGGTTTGTGCTACGGGACTTCCTTTAAGAGTGGAGTCTTTATTACATGAATGGCAGGTCTATGAAAGTGGCACAGATAATTTTGAAAAAGCTCGTGCTATATTTCTAGAAAATAATGGGGAGTTACTTCCTAATAGTCCTATTCAATATGAGACAGCTGCGAAGATGAAGTCTCGTTTTCTAGAATGCATGGCTAAGTATCGAGATTACCAGACCGTGATAGTGGTAACTCACAACATGCTCATGCGTCAGTTTGTGCCAAATGAGAAGATTGATTTTTGCCAAGTGATTGAGTGTGAGTTAGAGATATAGAAAGAGGTTTATCATCGCAAAGAAAAAAGCGACATTTGTATGTCAAAATTGTGGGTATAATTCACCTAAATATCTGGGGCGTTGCCCCAACTGTGGGTCTTGGTCTTCTTTTGTAGAAGAGGTTGAGGTTGCCGAGGTCAAGAATGCGCGTGTGTCCTTGACAGGTGAGAAAACTAAGCCCATGAAACTGGCTGAGGTGACTTCCATCAATGTCAATCGAACCAAGACGGAGATGGAGGAATTCAACCGTGTACTTGGAGGCGGAGTGGTACCGGGAAGTCTCGTTCTTATCGGTGGGGATCCTGGAATTGGGAAATCAACCCTTCTTTTACAAGTCTCAACCCAGCTGTCTCAAGTGGGGACTGTTCTCTATGTCAGTGGGGAGGAGTCTGCCCAGCAAATCAAGTTGCGAGCAGAGCGCTTGGGAGATATTGATAGCGAGTTTTATCTCTATGCAGAGACTAATATGCAGAGTGTTCGAGCTGAAGTGGAGCGCATCCAGCCAGACTTCCTCATCATCGACTCCATTCAGACTATTATGTCTCCTGAGATTTCAGGGGTGCAGGGATCTGTTTCTCAAGTGCGTGAGGTGACGGCTGAGCTTATGCAACTGGCCAAGACCAATAACATTGCCATCTTTATCGTAGGTCATGTGACCAAGGAAGGAACCTTGGCTGGTCCTCGTATGCTAGAGCATATGGTGGATACGGTGCTTTACTTTGAAGGGGAGCGCCACCATACCTTCCGTATTTTAAGAGCGGTCAAAAACCGTTTTGGTTCCACTAATGAGATTGGGATTTTTGAGATGCAGTCGGGCGGATTGGTTGAGGTACTCAATCCGAGTCAAGTTTTCCTAGAAGAGCGTTTGGATGGGGCGACTGGTTCGTCAATCGTTGTGACCATGGAAGGGACGCGTCCGATTTTGGCGGAGGTTCAAGCTTTGGTAACACCGACTATGTTTGGAAATGCTAAGCGTACGACGACAGGACTTGATTTTAATCGTGCGAGTCTGATTATGGCTGTTTTGGAAAAGCGGGCAGGGCTTCTCTTGCAAAATCAAGATGCTTATCTCAAATCTGCTGGCGGTGTCAAATTGGATGAACCTGCCATTGACTTGGCTGTTGCAGTTGCCATTGCTTCGAGCTACAAGGACAAGCCAACCAATCCTCAGGAATGTTTTGTGGGAGAACTGGGCTTGACAGGAGAAATTCGGCGTGTGAATCGTATCGAGCAGCGTATCAACGAAGCCGCTAAGCTGGGATTTACCAAGATTTATGTACCGAAGAATTCTTTGACAGGAATTACTCCGCCTAAGGAAATTCAGGTCATTGGCGTGACAACGATTCAGGAAGTTTTGAAAAAGGTTTTTGCTTAATCTGTGACAAATCCTCTTAAAAATGATAAGATAGGAGAAATATTTGACTATCAAATTTTCAAGGAGGGAATCGTGTCGTATTTTGAACAGTTTATGCAAGCCAATCAGGCTTATGTTGCCCTACATGGGCAGTTAAATCTGCCACTTAAACCCAAAACAAGAGTGGCTATTGTGACCTGTATGGATTCACGTTTGCACGTGGCGCAAGCTCTGGGCTTGGCACTTGGGGATGCTCATATCTTGCGGAATGCAGGTGGTCGAGTGACTGAGGACATGATTCGTTCGCTAGTTATTTCCCAGCAACAAATGGGGACAAGAGAGATTGTGGTATTGCACCATACAGACTGTGGTGCTCAGACCTTTGAAAATGGGCCTTTTCAGGAGTATTTAAAAGAGGAACTAGGTGTCGATGTGTCAGACCAGGACTTCTTGCCCTTTCAAGATATAGAGGAGAGTGTACGTGAGGACATGCAACTCCTTATCGATTCTCCCCTAATACCAGATGATGTCATTATCTCTGGTGCTATTTACGATGTGGATACAGGAAGTATGACAGTCGTAGAATTATAAATACTTCATATAGAAAGAAAGTGTATGAAGAAAAACAGCATTTTATTTATTTTTATTTTATTGCTATGTATTGGTTTGCAGTATGAAACAATCTACTATACGGATGGTTCGATGTCAGGTGCAGAATATGGCCTAATGGGAGTTTCTATCTTTCTAGCTCTCTTTTACATGATTCCGGCTCTTTATTTCCTTTTCCGTATTGGGAAAAAATGGGAATTGCCAAAGAATGCCTTGATTCTGTCTTTATTGGGTGGGATGTTCCTTTCAGGTTGGTTGTCTAGCTTTGCTAATACCTATATCCATGATTTATTGGAGGTTCTTTTCCCAGATAGTGCATTTTTAAATGCCTTTGAAAGTGCGATTGTGGCTCCTTTGGTAGAAGAACCCTTGAAATTGTTGCCACTTGTCTTTGTTTTAGCTTTGATTCCTGTGCGAAAATTAAAATCTTTGTTTTTACTTGGGATTGCTTCTGGTTTGGGATTCCAAATGATTGAGGATATTGGCTACATTCGTACAGATTTGCCAGAGGGCTTTGACTTTACTATTTCGAGAATTTTAGAGCGTATCATCTCAGGAATTGCCTCTCACTGGACTTTTTCAGGTTTGGCGGTAGTAGGTGTTTACTTGCTTTACAGAGCCTATAAAGGACAGAAGGTTGGCAAGAAACAGGGGCTTATTTTCCTAGGTTTGGCCTTGGGAACTCATTTCTTGTTTAACTCTCCTTTTGTAGAATTAGAGACAGAGTTGCCACTAGCGATTCCAGTGGTTACGACCATTACTCTATATGGTTTTTATCAGGCTTATCGCTTTGTTGAGAAGCACAATGAGTTGATGAACTAGAATATTTTTCAAAAGAATAATGCAGGGGCACAAATATGCTGCCCTTCTTTTATTTTTGATTGAAAAATAGTGCAAAAAGCGCTACAATGGTAAATGGAAAAATCTTGTGAAAAGCACAAGCGATACATATATACCGGAGGAAATCATGTCTTTTTCTGATTTAAAGCTGTTTGCCCTTTCTTCTAATCAAGAATTGGCAAAACGTGTGGCGCAGGAGATTGGGATAGAGTTGGGGAAATCAAGTGTTCGCCAATTTTCAGATGGAGAGATTCAGGTCAACATTGAAGAATCAATCCGTGGGAAACACGTCTTTATCCTACAATCAACTAGTTCGCCTGTAAATGACAATCTGCTTGAAATTTTGATTATGGTAGATGCTTTGAAGCGTGCGAGTGCAGAATCTGTCAATGTTGTCATGCCTTACTATGGGTATGCACGTCAGGATAGAAAGGCGAGAGCGCGTGAGCCAATCACTTCAAAACTTGTTGCAAATATGCTTGAAGTAGCTGGAGTGGATCGTTTGTTGACCATCGACTTGCATGCTGCGCAGATTCAAGGATTCTTTGATATTCCTGTGGATCATTTGATGGGGGCTCCTCTGATTGCGGATTATTTTGAGCGTCGTGGCATGGTTGGTTCTGACTATGTGGTTGTCAGCCCAGACCATGGAGGAGTGACTCGTGCTCGTAAGTTGGCAGAATTTTTGAAAACATCTATTGCTATCATTGACAAACGTCGTAGTGTTGATAAGATGAATACTAGTGAAGTCATGAACATCATCGGTAAGGTCGAAGGCAAGACTTGTATCTTGATTGATGATATGATTGATACGGCAGGTACAATTTGCCATGCAGCGGATGCCCTTGCAGAAGCTGGTGCTGTTGAAGTCTACGCAAGCTGTACACACCCAGTTCTTTCTGGTCCTGCTATGGACAATATCCAAAAGTCAGCTATTAAGAAATTGGTTGTTTTGGATACCATCTATCTGCCAGAAGAGCGTCTGATTGATAAGATTGAGCAAATTTCAATCGCTCATCTCCTAGGGGATGCTATCGTCCGTATCCATGAAAAACGCCCACTTTCTCCACTTTTCAGTATTGAGAAAAAGATTTAATGACCAAGCCTGAGATGATTCTCAGGTTTTTTTCATCTCTTTTCCGAATAAATAGATAGAGCCAGAGAATCTAGGAAACCTAGATTTAAAACTGTGGTATAATAAAAGGAGGAAGAGGATGATTCTAAGACATCCGGACATTAGCCCGACCAATGATTTGGTTGCTAAGAAAATATTTAGCAATCCAGAAATCACTTGTCAATTTATTCGCGATATGCTGGACTTACCAGCAAAAAATGTGACGATTTTGGAGGGAAGTAACATTCACGTCTTGCCTTCACTGCCGTACTCAGCGCAGGATTTCTATACCAGTATAGATGTTTTGGCGGAGTTGGACAATGGCACGCAAGTAATCATTGAAATTCAGGTGCATCATCAGAATTTTTTCATTAATCGTTTATGGGCTTACTTATGCAGTCAGGTCAATCAAAATCTTGAAAAAATTCGCCAACGTGAAGGTGATACACACCAGAGTTACAAACATATCGCACCTGTTTACGCTATCGCAATTGTCGATAGTAATTATTTCCAAGATGATTTAGCCTTTCATAGCTTTAGCATGCGAGAGGACACGACAGGTGAGTTCTTAACCATCACCAACAATGGACAAGAAAACCATCTGGTTAAGATGGCGTTCTTGGAACTAAAAAAATACAGAGAAACCAGCAAAGACGAGGTTCGCAAACCGTGGTTGGAGTTTTTTGGGAATAAACCCTTTACCCAAGAACCAGAGCGAGCTATCAGCCAAGCAGACCAACTGCTAGACTACAAAAGCTGGTCCGAGGAGGACAGGAAAATGTTTAGTCAACTACGTATGCGAGAAGAACAAGCCTTGTTAGCACAGGACTATGCCTTGGAAACCGCTAGAGCCGAAGGTATTGAACAAGGTTTAGAACGTGGACTTGAACGTGGTCGCGCAGAGGGCATTGAACAGGGACTGGAGCGTGGGAAAGTTGAAGGAAGGGAAGAAGGGAAACTTTTTGCCTTCTTAGACATGGTTCGCCAACATGTTTTAACTTCCGAATTTGCTAGCGAGCAATTAGGCATGACGGTCGCAGAGTTTGAGGCACTCTTATAAGGTCATCATAGTAATAGCGTTCTTGGAATTAAAAAAATACAGAGAAACCAGCAAAGACGAGATTCGCAAGCCCTGGTTGGAGTTTTTTGGGAATAAACCCTTTACCCAGGAACCCGAGCGAGCCATCAGCCAGGCAGACCAACTGCTAGACTACAAGAGCTGGTCCGAGGAGGACAGAAAAATGTTTAGTCAACTACGTATGCGTGAAGAACAAGCCTTGTTAGCACAGGACTATGCCTTGGAAACTGCTAGGGCAGAAGGGCTGGAACAAGGTATTGAACAAGGTTTAGAGCGTGAACGAGCTGAGGGGATTGAACAGGGACTGGAGCGTGGGAAAGTTGAAGGAAGGGAAGAAGGAAAACTCTTTGCTTTCCTAGATATGGTTCGACAAAATCTTCTGACACCAGAGGTAGCCAGTCAGCAATTAGGCATGACGGTCGCAGAGTTTGAGGCCTTGCTATAAGGTCACATTTTAAATAGTAGAAAGTTTATAAAATGGCAAGTTGTTATCAAAAAACTTGTCATTTTTGCTTGACATTTCGAAGGGGTTATAGGATAATACCATAGAAGTGAGTTCTGTCCGACTGTCTATGTGGATTAGATATGAATGATTTTAATCAAGGATTAAAAGTTTGTGAGATTTTCACTTGAATATAGGATATTTTAAGCGTATTCACTCTCACAAAGTTGTTTTTTCACCTTTTTTTCTAAAAATAGGAAAAAACTTTAAAAACTCGAAGAAAACCCTTGACAAATCCTGCAAATATTTATATACTGTATGGTAGTAAGATAGTCTTACGAAAAAATATTTTAAAGAAAAACAAAGGAGATAAAACGATGAAAAAAGTTTTATTGACAAGCGCAGTCGCTCTTGCAGCATTTGGTGCTGTACAAGCTGTTTCAGCAGAAGACACAACAAATAGCCGTTTCGGTTCTTCTTTCAGCACATATCATGGTGGAAATACTGAACCTAACCACAACATTTCAGGTGTAGATGCTTCAACAACAAACAGCCGTTTTGGTTATGGTTTTGCTATCGGATCTAAATACATCCGTTACGACCGTGACGCAGCACATGGATTTAACCGTCGTGTTCGTGTAACTGTTGTTGATGGTGGTAAACGTCCAGTTCCTAACGTAGAAGTAGACTTCTTCTTGAAACCTGCTTCAGGTGAACAGAAACCAGAATACTTTACTGTTAAAACTGATCAATCAGGTGATGCAGAACTTCCAACAGTATTCAAAGCTGGTGAAGTGATTCAATACCGTGTTGCTAAAACAGCTACTGACTTTAAAGAAGCTGTAGAACTTGTTGGCGAACTCGTTGTTGAAGCTGGTAACCAATATGCTGGTTCATTGTACACTAACGGAACAATCGAGTTGCCATACAAACTTGACGATCGTGCTGCAAAAATTGGTAACCAAACTACAGCTGCTCAATATGGTTGGGCTCAAACAGCTGAAGGTTGGAAATACTTCGAAAATGCTGCAGCTGTTACAGGTTGGAAACAAGTTGACGGCAACTGGTACTACCTAAACGATAAAGGTGTAATGCAAACTGGTTGGGTAAACGTTAACGGAACTTGGTACTTCCTAAACAAATCAGGTGCTATGCAAACTGGTTGGTTGCAAGATGGTGGTAAATGGTACTTCCTTGAATCAACAGGTGCTATGAAAGCTAGCCAATGGTTTGAAGTTTCTGGTAAATGGTACCATGTAAACGGTTCAGGTGCCCTTTCAGTAAACACAACTGTTGACGGTTACAACGTAAACGCAAACGGTGAGTGGGTATAATCCTAATACATGAAATATAAAACAGGAGAGTTATCTCCTGTTTTTTCTTGCATTTATCTTGTATAAGTATTATAATGGTTAAAAATAATAGGAGGTTTCCAATGAAATCAAAAGTGTTGAAAATTTTATTAGGTGCAACCTTGGCAGGCACTGCCCTTGTTGGAGCTAGAGTAACTGAAGTGAAAGCTTCGGAAACAAATGTTTATAAGACAGTTGTTTGGGTCACAAAACAGGAAGATGGAAAGGAAAAGATTTTAAAGAATGCGCAATCTTACGATTCATCAAAACCTGAAACATCTTCTCCAGGTACTTTTTCAGGGTATCAATTTGATACTTCTTCAATAGATGGAACTGTATTAAAGCATTACTTTAAGCCAGCAGTGACAGTTACGGGAGATAAGGTAGATGGACTTTCTGCAAAACCTGACATCTTAAAACCATTTAAAGATACAGTCAAAGGGACTTCTTGGTTGGTAATGGAATCAGATGGAACTAGTAGAGAATTAAAAGCTTTTCTTCCTGCTAATGCTGCCAAAAAAGCTGAAGAAGTTGAACATGGTACATTTAAAGGTTATCGTTTTGTAGAAACTAAGATTGACCAAGGAGTTCGTAAACATTGGTTTGTAAAAGACGATAGTGTTACTGGAACAGAAAAAGTGGAAGAGAAACTTACAGGTTGGCAATATATCGCTGATAAGTGGTATTTCTTTGATCAAGATGGCGTGAAGAAAACTGGCTGGGTAAATGATGGTAGCTGGTATTACTTAGCGGCAGATGGTAGTATGCAAACTGGTTGGAAGTTTATCTCTGGTAAATGGTACTATCTTAATAGCGCTGGCTCTATGCAGACTGGCTGGTTAAATCAAGGTGGCAAGTGGTACTATCTCTACTCCGATGGTGCAATGGCTACTGGTTGGGCAAAAGTAGATGGTGTCTGGTACTATCTAAATACTTCTGGTGATCTGGTGACTGGTTGGTTCCAAGCAGGTGGTAAGTGGTATTATGCCTATAGTTCAGGTGCTCTTGCAGTAAATACAACGATTAACGGCTATACTCTAAATGCAAATGGTGAGTGGGTGTAACATTATACACGGAATAAGTGATAAAGAGGTAAAAAAGATGAAAGCAAAACATATTTTAGCAATAGGTGCTGCAGGTGTAACATTACTTGGAGCTAGTACTTTGACTGCAGCACTTTCTAATCAAGATGCAGTGTATGCTGTCGAACCTAAAGCAAAACCAGCAGACCCATCTGTCGTTACTCGCACAGACTATAAGGTTTCAGGTGGAGCTTATGGAGCAACTTCTATTACTGGAATTAATAGTGATAACAAGTATAATGATCCTAAAGATATACCAGGTTATAAGTATATTGGTAGTGAACCTGATAATGGTGGAAGAGTTTGGGTTCATTATTATGTAAAAGACTCAGCATCAACAACTGGTTCAAGTGCAAACACAGGTAACAACACTGGTTCAAGTGCAAACACAGGTAACAACACTGGTTCAAGTGCAAACACAGGTAACAACACTGGATCAAATGCAAATACAAGTACAGGATCTAATATCGATAAAGACGAGTATAAATGGTTAACGGTTTCTGGGAAATACCAGCTTTATATTAATAATAATCTAGTCAAAGGTTGGCAGACTGTTGATGGTAAGACTTATTATTTTGATGAAAATGGTTTTATGAAGACTGGGATCTTAGAAATCAAAGATAAACGTTATTACTTTGATGAAAATGGCCTTATGAAATCTGGTTGGGTCAATGAAGGTGGTAAGGATTACTATATTACTGATGATGGTTCTAAACCAACTACTATCATTGCAAAAGGTGAGAAGATTTACTACGTTAAAGAGGGGATTCAACAAACAGGTCTTCAACAGATTGATAAGAAGTGGTATTATTTATTGGCAGACGGTAGCCGTAAAACAGGTCTCGTTCAAGATACAAATAAGAAATGGTACTATATTACAAATGATGGAGAACGTAAAGTTGGTCTCGTAAAAGATAGTGACGGTGCTTATCATTATCTTACTCTAGAAGGGGAACGTAAAACAGGTTCTGTCACTATTGACGGTGTGACTTATCGTTTAGCGGATCGTGCAAGTAGCAAGCCAGGATGGAATAAAATTGATGGTAAGTGGTACTATTATGATGCGGAAGATAACATGAAGACAGGTTGGGTTAAAGATGGCTCATGGTACTATTTGGATGCTTCTGGGGTCATGCAAACAGGCTGGCAAAAAGTTGATGGAGTATGGTACTATCTAGATGGATCAGGTGCCATGCAAACAGGTTGGTTGAACCAAGGTGGAACTTGGTATTACCTCAATAATTCAGGCGCTATGAAAACAGGTTGGCTAAACCAAAGCGGAACATGGTATTATCTAGATGGATCAGGTGCTATGAAGACTGGTTGGTACCAAGTTGGTGGTAAATGGTATTACTCATACTCATCAGGAGCCTTAGCAGTAAGTACAACTATCAATGGTTACACTGTTAATTCTAATGGTGAATGGGTCTAATACGAATCATGCAGAAAGTAAGAGGAATTTCCTCTTACTTTTTTATTGATAGAAGTTCTATTTCTTGATTTTTTCGAAAGAAAATGGTACAATGACAGCAAAAAGATATTAAAGGTGGTAAATACTTTATGGATAAGAAAAAACTTCTTACTGCTAGCTTGGCTAGTGTCGCAGTTCTTGGAGCAGGTTTCCTTGCTTCTCACCCGTCAGTTGTGAAGGCTGAAGAAGCAGCTTCAACTGCTGTAACTAAAGAAGATGTAGCTGAGTACTTCACTGATTTAGAAAAAAAAGCTGAAAAAGCTATTAATGAAAATGCTAAAATTACTGATAAAGAAGCAGCAATCTTAGAAGCTAAAGCAGCTATCGGTAAAGAAGATTTATTAAAAGCTATTGATGAAAAACAAATCACACCTGAAGATGTACTGAAAGATTTAGCAGAAGCTAGCAAGACTGAATCAGATGAAGCAGAAGCAGGAAAATATGGTGAAAACTATGCACCTCAAGAAGTAAAAGATGCAAAACCTGCCCCAGGTGCTGAATTAGTTCGTAACGAATCAGGTGAAGTAACAGAAGTTAAACCATTAAACGGTGGGATTGACGCTGATGCTCAAGATAAAATCAACAAACGTTTAGACGAAGAAAAAACAGATGTTAAAGATGCTGAAGAAAGACTAGCTGCAGCTAATCATGATGAAAAAGAAGCTGAATCTAACAGAGAAGAAGCTAAGGCAGCTGTAGAATCAGCTAAAGAAAATGTTAAAGCAGCTCAAGAGGAATTGGCAGCTGCAAAAGATCCTAAATCAAAAGAGGAAGCAGAGAAAACTTTAAAACAAGCTGAGCAAGATTTGAAAGATGCTGAGGAAGCATTGGATCAAGCAGATGAAGATTATTATTCATATGTTGCAGATCGCGAAGCTGAAGAAGTTCGTTTGGCGACACGTAATATTGCAAAATTAAAAGCTGAAGGAAAAGATACAACAGAGGCAGAAAAAGAACTTGATCTTGTATTAAATGGAGTAGAACCACTTGTACAACCAGAACTTCCTCTTTATGTTGAATCAGAGCAACCTAAATTACCAAATGATGGTGGCCCTTACCCAGGTGATCGTTATATTATTAACAGACCAGCAGGGACTCCAGCTGCAACACCAGCAGGGACTCCAGCTACAACACCAGCAGAAGCTCCAGCTACAACACCAGCAGGGACTCCAGCTACAACACCAGCAGGGACTCCAGCTACAACACCGGCAGAGGCTCCAGCTACAACACCAGCAGTTGCACCAACTGTAGCAGTTACTAACAAAGATAACACTTACCAAGCCCCAGCTGCAAAAGCAGAAGATAAGAAAGAACTTCCAAATACTGGTGGTAAAGATAATGCAGCAGTTGCATCATTAGGATTCCTAGGATTACTCCTTGGTGCCCTTCCATTTGTAAAACGTAAAAACTAATTAGTTGAAGATATAAAAGAGAAGGATTTATGACCTTCTCTTTTTGTGATATGGGCTATAGTGAGAGTTCTGTTGAAAAGAAGAAAAAAGTGAACAAAATGATGTTTTAGTTTTGTTCACTTTTATGTTTATAAACTTATAACAAGGCCTCAAACTCAGAAACTGACATGCCCAGTTGCTGACTGGCAACCTCGGAAGTCAGGATACCTTGGCGAACCATGTCTAAGAAGGCAAAAAGTTTCCCTTCTTCCCTTCCTTCAACTTTCCCACGCTCTAAGCCTTTTTCTTCAGCTTGTTCCAAGGCATAATCCTGTGCTAACAAGGCTTGTTCTTCACGCATACGTAGTTCACTAAACATCTTCCTGTCCTCCTCGGACCAGCTCTTGTAGTCCAGCAGTTGGTCTGCCTGGCTGATGGCTCGCTCGGGTTGCTGGGTAAAGGGTTTGTTCCCGAAAAACTCCAACCACGGTTTGCGAACCTTGTCTTTGCTGGTTTCTCTGTATTTTTTTAATTCCAAGAACGCCATCTTGACTAGATGGTTTTCTTGACCGTTATTAGTGATGGTTAAGACCTCACCTCTCGTGTCCTCGCGCATACTAAAGCTATGGAAAGCCAAGTCATCTTGGAAATAATTGCTGTCCACAATAGCGATAGCATATACTGGTGCGATGTGTTTGTAACTCTGGTGGGTATCACCTTCACGTTGGCGGATTTTTTCAAGATTTTGATTGACCTGACTGCACAGGTAAGCCCACAGGCGATTGATGAAAAAATTCTGATGATGTACTTGTATTTCAATAATTACTTGCGTTCCATTATCCAACTCCGCCAAGACGTCTATACTGGTATAGAAATCCTGCGCTGAATAAGGGATGGAGGGTAATACGTGAATGTTACTTCCCTCCAAAATCGTTACATTTTTGGCTGGCAAGTCCAGCATATCACGGATAAATTGACAAGTGATTTCTGGATTGCTGAAAATTTTCTTAGCAACCAAGTCATTGGTTGGGCTGATGCCCGGATGACGTAATGCCATACTCTTTCTCCTTTCATTATAGCACATTTTCAAATCTAGGTTTACTGGATTCTTTGGCTCTATCTATTTATTCGGAAAAAGTGTGAAAAATATTGGGTATCGCTCTTCTCAATGGTATTTTTTGGTGCTTTCCTTTATAATGGGTGTATGGATAAGAAAAAATTATTATTGATTGATGGGTCTTCTGTTGCTTTTCGGGCGTTTTTTGCCCTCTATCAGCAGTTGGACCGTTTTAAGAATGCGGCTGGTTTGCATACCAATGCGATTTATGGTTTCCAGTTGATGTTGAGTCATTTATTGGAGCGGGTTGAGCCTAGTCATATTTTGGTGGCCTTTGATGCGGGAAAGACCACCTTCCGTACTGAGATGTATGCGGACTATAAGGGAGGTCGGGCTAAGACTCCTGATGAGTTTCGTGAGCAATTTCCTTTCATTCGTGAGTTGCTGGATCATATGGGGATTCGTCACTATGAGTTAGCTCAGTATGAGGCGGATGACATCATTGGGACACTGGATAAGCTAGCAGAGCAGGATGGTTTTGATATTACCATTGTCAGTGGGGACAAGGATTTGATTCAGCTGACGGATGAGCATACAGTGGTTGAGATTTCCAAGAAAGGTGTGGCTGAGTTTGAGGCCTTTACACCAGACTATCTCATGGAAAAGATGGGCATTACACCGACGCAGTTTATCGATCTCAAGGCGCTCATGGGTGATAAGTCGGATAATATCCCTGGAGTAACCAAAATTGGTGAAAAGACAGGTATCAAGCTCTTGCTGGAGCATGGCTCACTCGAGGGGATTTATGAGAATATCAATGGGATGAAGGCTTCTAAGATGAAGGAAAATCTCATCAATGATAAGGAACAGGCCTTTTTGTCTAAAACACTAGCGACCATTGATACCAAGGCACCGATTGAGATTGGTTTGAAGGATTTGGTCTATAGTGGTCCAGATGTGGAAAATCTTGGAAAATTCTACGATGAGATGGGCTTCAAACAGCTCAAACAGGCTTTAAATGTGTCGTCAGCCGATGTGGCTGAAAGTTTGGATTTTACTATTGTTGACCAAATTAGTCAAGATATGCTGAGTGAAGAGTCTATCTTCCATTTTGAGCTTTTTGGTGAGAATTACCATACGGATGATTTGGTTGGTTTTGCTTGGTCTTGTGGGGATAAACTTTACGCTACAGATAAACTTGAGCTTTTGCAAGAGCCTATTTTCAAGGATTTTCTAGAAAAAACACCTCTGAGAGTTTATGACTTTAAGAAGGCCAAAGTTCTCTTGAATCGTTTGGGTGTGGATTTACAGGCGCCTGCTTTTGATAGCCGTTTGGCTAAATACCTCCTTTCGACTGTGGAGGACAATGAAATTGCGACCATCGCGAGTCTCTATGGTCAGACTTACTTGGTTGATGATGAGACTTTCTATGGTAAGGGTGTCAAGAAGGCCATTCCTGAACGTGAGAAATTCTTGGAGCATTTAGCTCGTAAGCTTGCTGTTTTGGTCGAAACAGAACCTGTTTTACTTGAAAAACTCAGCGAAAATGGGCAATTAGAGCTTCTTTATGATATGGAGCAACCTCTGGCTTTTGTCCTTACCAAGATGGAAATTGCTGGGATTACGGTCAAGAAAGAGACCTTGCTTGAGATGCAGGCTGAAAATGAGCTTGTTATTGAAAAACTGACTCAGGAGATTTACGAACTGGCTGGTGAGGAGTTTAATATCAACTCGCCTAAGCAGTTGGGCATGCTTCTCTTTGAAAAATTGGGGCTACCTCTAGAATACACTAAGAAAACCAAGACAGGTTATTCGACAGCAGTGGATGTCTTGGAGCGCCTGGCTCCTATTGCTCCGATTGTTAAGAAAATCCTAGACTATCGTCAGATTGCTAAGATCCAATCGACTTATGTAATTGGCTTGCAGGACTGGATTTTGGCTGATGGCAAGATTCATACTCGCTATGTTCAGGATTTGACCCAGACTGGACGTCTGTCTAGTGTGGATCCAAACTTGCAAAATATTCCTGTGCGTTTGGAGCAGGGCCGTCTCATTCGTAAGGCTTTTGTACCCGAGTGGGAGGATAGTGTACTGCTTAGTTCGGACTACTCACAGATTGAATTGCGCGTTTTGGCGCATATCTCTAAGGATGAGCACTTGATTAAGGCCTTCCAAGAGGGAGCGGACATCCATACTTCGACAGCCATGAGAGTCTTTGGCATTGAGCGTCCTGAGGATGTGACTGCAAACGACCGTCGCAATGCCAAGGCTGTCAACTTTGGAGTGGTTTACGGGATTTCAGACTTTGGTTTGTCTAATAATTTAGGCATTAGCCGTAAGGAAGCCAAAGCCTACATTGATACCTACTTTGAACGCTTTCCAGGTATTAAAAACTACATGGATGAAGTGGTACGTGAGGCGCGTGATAAGGGCTATGTAGAGACCCTCTTCAAGCGTCGTCGTGAGTTGCCAGATATTAATTCGCGCAACTTTAATATTCGTGGTTTTGCAGAGCGAACGGCCATCAACTCACCTATCCAGGGTTCGGCAGCAGATATTCTCAAGATTGCCATGATTCAGCTGGATAAAGCCTTGGTTACAGGTGCTTATCAGACTAAGATGCTGTTACAAGTGCATGATGAAATCGTCCTTGAAGTTCCTAAATCTGAATTGGCAGAGATGAAAAAATTGGTCAAACAAACCATGGAAGAAGCCATTCAACTCAGTGTTCCCCTTATCGCAGATGAAAATGAAGGGGCAACCTGGTACGAGGCTAAATAAAAAGGGGGCTAGTCCTCCTTTTTTGTAGCAGAATTATGCAAGCCTTTTCAAATTGTGCTATACTGATGAAAAAGGAGGATTTCTATGAGTCAAGAATTTATCAAT
Source organism: Streptococcus mitis (assembly GCF_019929545.1). Lineage (GTDB taxonomy): Bacteria > Bacillota > Bacilli > Lactobacillales > Streptococcaceae > Streptococcus > Streptococcus mitis_BU. Next base: position 10,783 of record NZ_JAHZPT010000023.1, on the reverse strand, counting down.
CCAAGTGATGGCGTGATTCGTCAGTATCTGGCAACGAGTAAAACCCTTGCTGTGGTGGGGTTATCAGACCGTGAAGAAACAACCAGCAATCGAGTGACCAAGGAAATGCAGGCTCGGGGTTATAAAATTATCCCTGTCAATCCCAAGGCGGCAGGTGGCGAAATCTTGGGTGAAAAGGCTTATGCCAGCCTCGCTGAGATTCCTTTTCCTGTAGATATTGTTAATGTTTACCGGCGCAGTGAGTTTTTGCCAGATGTGGCGCGTGATTTTCTCAAGGCTGATGCTAAGATTTTTTGGGCACAGCTAGGACTTGAAAGTCTAGAGGCGGAAGAACTCTTGCGTGCTGGTGGATGCGATGACATCGTGATGAATCGTTGCATCAAGAGAGAACATACACGCTTGATTGAGGAAGCATAAGAAAATCAAAGAGCAAACTAGCCGCAGGTTGCTCAAAACACTATTTTGAGGTTACAGATAGAACTGACGAAGTCAGCTCAAAACACAGTTTTGAGGTTGTAGATAAGACTGACGAAGTCAGTCACATATATACGGCAAGGCGACGTTGACGTGGTTTGAAGAGATTTTCGAAGAGTATTAGAAAATGCCGATAAGGGTCTGCATACCAAGACTAGTGAGGATGATGGCAATCCAGCAGATGGCTCCGAGAACAATGGATTTTCCGCTGGATTTGACCATAGCGACCAGATTTGTTTTGAGTCCGATAGCACTCATGGCCATGATAATGAGAAATTTGGAGAGTTGTTTGAGAGGGGTAAAGAAACTACTGGACACACCGAGAGAGGTCAGTAGGGTGGTTAGGAGAGATGCGAGGATAAAGTAAAGGATAAAAAGTGGGAAGACTTTTTTCAGTTGCAAGCCTTGCTTATTTTTTTGTTCACGACTTTGCCAATAGGAGAGAAAGAGAGTGATGGGGATGATAGCCAGAGTACGTGTGAGTTTGACAATGGTTGCGGATTCGAGGGTATTGGTCTGGTAGAGACTGTCCCAGGCGCTGGCTGTGGCGGTTACAGAGGAAGTATCATTGACCGCAGTTCCTGCAAAGAGGGCGAAGCCTTCATTGGATAGATGAAGCCAGATGCCGAGGGTTGGAAAGATGAGTGCAGCCAAGACATTGAAGAAAAAGATAACGGAGATGGCTTGGGCTACTTCCTTTTCCTTGGCATGGATAACGGGCGCTGTCGCCGCAATGGCAGAACCACCACAGATAGAAGAACCCACTCCAATCAAGGTAGCCAGTTTTGTGTCCAGTGCAAAGAAGCGCTGGAAGAGGTAGGCAACAATCAAGGCTATTGAGATGGTGGACAGGATGACAGGGAGTGAAGATTGTCCGACTGCAAAGACCTGCGAGATATTGAGACCAAAACCAAGCAAGATAACGGCATACTGGAGCAATTTTTTGGAACTAAAGGTCAATCCAGCATCCAGTTGTTTATGAGACGAGAGAAAGGGATGTAGGAGCATGCCTATGAAAATCGCAAAGACGGGTGCGCCAATCACAGGGAAGAATCCGCCTAGATACCAAGCAAGTAGTGAAATCAGAAGGCAGGCCAAGATGCCTGCTCCATTTTTTGATAGAAATGACATAAAAACCTCCAAATAGAATCTGTTACCATTATAGACCTGTAAAGAGGAAAAGTAAAATAGAAAGTGGAAAGCTATTCTATCATGTATTTTTGCGGTCGGGGGGCTTTTGTAGTATAATAGAGATACGTTTTGAAAGTAGGAGGTATCTATGGACTTAACTAAGCGCTTTAATAAACAGTTAGATAAGATTCAAGTTTCGTTGATTCGTCAATTTGACCAGGCTATTTCGGAGATTCCTGGGGTCTTGCGTTTGACCTTGGGGGAGCCTGATTTTACAACGCCAGATCATATCAAGGAGGCGGCCAAGCGAGCGATTGATCAGAACCAATCCTACTATACAGGGATGAGTGGTCTGCTGACTCTACGTCAGGCGGCCAGTGACTTTGTTAAGGAAAAGTACCAACTGGACTATGCTCCTGAAAATGAAATCTTGGTTACAATTGGGGCGACAGAGGCTTTATCTGCTACTTTGACGGCTATTTTGGAAGAGGGAGACAAGGTACTTTTGCCAGCTCCTGCCTATCCAGGTTATGAACCGATTGTCAATCTAGTTGGGGCAGAGATTGTCGAGATTGACACAACTGAAAATGGTTTTGTCTTGACTCCTGAAATGTTGGAGAAGGCCATTTTGGAGCAGGGTGACAAGCTCAAGGCGGTTATTCTCAACTATCCAGCCAATCCGACAGGAATTACCTACAGTCGGGAACAATTGGAGGCCTTGGCAGCTGTTTTACGCAAGTATGAGATTTTTGTTGTCTGTGATGAGGTTTACTCAGAATTGACCTACACAGGCGAAGCCCATGTGTCTCTGGGAACTATGTTGAGAGATCAGGCTATTATTATCAATGGTCTATCTAAATCACATGCCATGACAGGTTGGCGTTTGGGGCTGATTTTCGCTCATGCGGCCTTCACAGCCCAGTTAATCAAGAGTCACCAGTACTTGGTGACTGCCGCAAATACCATGGCTCAACATGCTGCGGTAGAAGCCTTGACGGCTGGTAAAAATGATGCGGAACCTATGAAGAAGGAATACATCCAGCGTCGAGATTATATTATCGAGAAAATGACTGCTCTTGGTTTTGAGATTATCAAACCAGACGGTGCCTTCTATATCTTTGCTAAGATTCCAGCAGGATATAATCAAGATTCTTTCGCTTTTCTGAAGGATTTTGCTCAGAAGAAGGCTGTTGCCTTTATCCCTGGTGCAGCCTTTGGGCGTTATGGGGAAGGTTATGTTCGCCTATCTTATGCAGCCAGCATGGAGACTATCAAAGAAGCTATGAAACGACTTGAGGAGTACATGAGAGAAGCATGATTCAGTCTATCACGAGTCAAGGCTTGGTGCTCTACAATCGCAATTTTCGTGAGGATGATAAGCTAGTCAAGATTTTTACAGAGCAGGCTGGCAAACGCATGTTTTTTGTCAAACACGCTGGTCAGTCTAAGTTGGCTCCTGTTATTCAGCCCTTGGTGCTGGCACGATTTCTCTTACGAATAAATGATGACGGGCTTAGCTACATTGAGGACTATCATGAGGTGATGACCTTTCCCAAGATTAATAGTGACCTCTTTGTCATGGCTTATGCGACCTATGTGGCAGCTCTTGCAGATGCTAGTTTGCAGGACAATCAGCAGGATGCTCCCTTGTTTGCTTTTTTGCAAAAGACCTTGGAGTTGATGGAAGCGGGCTTGGATTATCAGGTTTTGACCAATATTTTTGAAATTCAAATCTTGACTCGATTTGGGATCAGCCTCAATTTTAATGAGTGTGTCTTTTGTCATCGGGTTGGTCAGGCTTTTGACTTTTCTTTCAAATTTGGAGCCTGCCTCTGTCCAGATCATTATCATGAAGATGAGAGACGTTGCCATCTCAATCCCAATATCCCTTATCTGCTCAATCAATTTCAAGCTATTGATTTTGAGACCTTGGAGACCATTTCTCTCAAGCCTGAAATCAAGCAAGAGCTACGCCAATTTATGGATCAACTCTACGAAGAGTACGTTGGGATTCACCTAAAATCAAAGAAATTTATTGATTCCCTATCCGACTGGGGACAATTACTAAAAGAGGAAAAGAAATGAAAAAAATCGCAGTAGATGCCATGGGAGGCGATTACGCACCTCAGGCCATCGTTGAGGGTGTCAATCAAGCCCTAGCTGACTTTTCAGATATCGAGGTTCAACTCTACGGAGATGAAGCTAAAATCAAGCAATATCTGACAGCGACAGAGCGCGTCAGCATTATCCATACGGATGAGAAGATTGATTCAGACGATGAACCTACGAGAGCTATTCGGAAGAAGAAAAATGCCAGTATGGTCTTGGCAGCCAAGGCTGTCAAAGAAGGCGAAGCAGACGCTGTTCTCTCAGCTGGGAATACAGGTGCTTTACTAGCAGCAGGATTTTTCATCGTGGGTCGTATCAAGAACATCGATCGTCCTGGACTTATGTCAACCTTGCCGACTGTAGATGGGAGAGGTTTTGACATGCTAGACCTCGGTGCCAATGCGGAAAATACAGCCCAGCACCTCCATCAATACGCGGTTCTAGGTTCTTTCTATGCTAAAAATGTCCGTGGAATTGCGCAACCACGCGTTGGCTTGCTCAATAACGGAACAGAGAGTAGCAAGGGCGACCCGCTTCGTAAGGAAACCTATGAATTACTGGCGGCTGATGAAAGTTTAAACTTTATCGGAAACGTGGAAGCGCGTGATTTGATGAATGGCGTTGCAGATGTTGTTGTGGCAGATGGTTTCACGGGAAACGCTGTGCTCAAATCCATTGAAGGGACAGCCATGGGAATCATGGGCTTGCTCAAGACAGCTATTACAGGTGGTGGTCTTCGAGCGAAACTAGGCGCACTCCTTCTCAAGGATAGCCTCAGAGGTTTGAAAAAACAGCTCAACTACTCAGATGTTGGTGGAGCGGTCTTGTTTGGTGTTAAGGCACCTGTTGTCAAGACTCATGGCTCAAGTGATGCCAAGGCTGTGTATAGTACGATTCGCCAGATTCGTACCATGCTAGAAACAGACGTAGTTGCCCAGACTGCGCGTGAATTTTCAGGAGAATAAAAGAGATGACAGAAAAAGAAATTTTTGACCGTATTGTGACCATTATCCAAGAGCGACAGGGAGAGGACTTTGTCGTGACAGAATCCTTGAGTCTGAAAGACGATTTGGATGCCGACTCAGTGGACTTGATGGAGTTTATCTTGACTCTGGAAGATGAATTTAATATCGAAATCAGTGATGAGGAAATTGACCAACTCCAAAGTGTAGGAGATGTGGTTAAAATCATTCAAGGAAAATAAAGATAAGAAGTTCCAAGGCATTTGCTTTGGAATTTTTCTTTGGTTCAAGTGACCGTTTAGGAACAGATTTAGTCTTTCTAGGGACAGGAGAGATATGGGGACAAATAAAGGATATAATGTAGTCAGAAAAATCAATCTCCAAAAAGGAAATAAGAAATAAAGATCAAATGAAAATATCAATGAGTTTCTGCTAGAATGAAATTGTTAATATAGTCACAATTTTAATTGACTTTCCTTTTTTACAGGACTATAATGTAGATATAAAAAAGGATTTATTTTATAGTTGGGGGAAGGTGATGGCTATGTGCTTTTGATAAACTAGTCTCTATCTTTTGTTCTTGGAAATTTTAGGAGTTCTATTTTGACTTCGTTTCTATTGGATTTTCTTGCTTTGGATTTATCTATTTTAGGAGGAAATGGCTATGAAAAAATCTAAACTACTCACATTTGGTTTACTTGTAGGTGCTGGTCTACTTTTATCTATCAATCAAGTACAGGCTGCAGATACTTGGGTTAAAAATGGTTCTGACTGGAATCTTTCTCAAGATGGCAGCCTCGCTAAAAACAAATGGGTACAAAATGCTGGCTCTTGGTACCACTTTGACGGTTCTGGTAAAATGCAGACAGGCTGGCTCAAAGATGGTAACACCTGGTATTCACTAGCAGATAGTGGTGCTATGCGCACAGGCTGGTACAAGGAAGGTAACACCTGGTACTCACTCGCAAATAGTGGTGCTATGCGCACAGGTTGGTACAAAGAAGGGGCTACTTGGTACTACCTAAAAGACAGTGGCGCTATGGCAACAGGATGGGCGACTGCAAATGGTCAATGGTCTTACTTTGAAAAATCAGGTGCTATGGTAGCAGATAGAGCTGTTCCAGCAAGCGATGGGGAAAGTTATGTCATTGGTAAGGATGGTTATATGTTAACCAAACTCCCAAGTCAGGTTGAACAAGATCCTTTTGATGATACAGTTATTACAGATATCGTTACTTTGTCTGATGGTTATGACTATCACCTTGTTCATAAGAAAGATGGAGTTGTTATCGAAAAGAATGCCTGGTATATCAAACCTATTGTTGAACGTTTTTCTTATCAAAAGATTGGCGATATAAAACGAAATACTTTAGATGCAATTACTGATAATAAAAAACCAGGGGAAGAAATTGATCCTAAAGCTGTCATAAAGAATTTCCAAAACTTACCAAATAAGTATTACTTTGGAGCAGATGGACGTAAGGTTGCGAATCTACCAGAATTCACTACTCACTTCCCTATTCAAAAAGTTGGATCTGAACTTTATCTTAAAAACTCAAGTCCAGTTATTAGTCTAGACTCATCTGGATTGACAATTAATGACAATAAACTTTATCTAAGAGCTGCCAATGATGATAATGGTAAACTTGTAACTGGATATTATACAATGTTTATGGACGGATTATTATCTAAAGATCACCATATTTTGGGCTATGCAGATGAATCTGGTGAAATCGTGAAGATGAAAGTTTTGCCTAATGATTTCCGTGATTATATTGAAAAAGGAATTTCCGGTTTTTATGGAGAAACTGTTCGATACGACAGTTCAACAGGAAATGTTTCTGTTGTGAAATAAACTATCTGACAGAGTAAAACGAAAAAGCGAACAGCTTTGTATACTAGGAAGTCATGTTCGCTTTTATTCATAAAGTAATAGTTACTGTTTGGTCTCTGTTTCAAAAAAATCTGCTTGATAATAATCACTAACTTCTCTTTTCATTTCTTCTAGTAATCGACTTTCATCTGTTGATTCGAGTAAGGATAATCCTTTATTAATCATAGTATGATCTTCATTAACAATTCCCAGACGTACTTGAGCTACACCTAATAAATCGTATCGTTTCAATATTTTTGCTAAATCAAGACATTCTTGAATTAAGCATAGACAGTCATCTTTCTTCCCTGCTTCAAGGTACATTCGTGTCATATTGGCTAGAATGGAGTAATGAATACTTTGAATTGGACGATAATCTGTGTATTTATTTAGAGATTTTACAAGTCTTTGACGTAGCATTTCTAGTGAATCAATAGGGAAATGGAAAATGATCATCACTAGCAATCGTAAATCTGAGAGGAACCACTGATCTCTTTTTTCCAATTCTTTCCATAACTCCTCAGCCAAGGCTTGGGCTTTATCGGAAAACTGATTTTCAATCACTTCTATAAAAATGGTTAGTTCTTTCACAGCATGTTCTATTGGGATATCATTCTGCACTTCATCTAGATAAATTTGACATTTTGATAGCAATGTCTTCATTTCTTCTAGATTAGGTGAAGAAATGACTTGATAATATTCTGAAAATAATTTCTTACGAGAATCCATTTGGTAATGTTGACAAATATAATGAAATTCATCGAAACTCATATCAATTTGCCTCAAAAGCAACTCCATAGTATCATACCTAGGAGTAGAATGATTATTTTCAAACTTAGATAAGTTAGAATGAGTAATGTAGTCACCACAGACCTCATTTTGTGTAATCCCTTTTGACTTACGAATGTATTTATAAACTGAACCAATATCCCACCGCATATTTTTGCCTCCAAAAATGTTCCAAAAGTAGAAGTTTTAGGAAAATATTTATATTTAGTATATCATAAAGGTGTGGGGTGGGCAATGATGATAGAAAGAAGGTGTTGGTTGACTCTTAAGGATTATTAGGAGTTATGTAGAATGTTTATGATGGAAAAATATCTTTTTATAACTATTCAATAAAGGAGGAAATGGCTATGAAAAAATCTAAACTACTCACACTTGGTCTGCTTGCAGGTGCTGGTCTACTTTTATCTATCAATCAAGTACAGGCTGCAGATACTTGGGTTAAAAATGGCGCTGACTGGAATCTTTCTCAAGATGGAAGCTTAGCTAAAAATAAATGGGTGCAAAATGCTGGCTCTTGGTACCACTTTGACGCTTCTGGTAAAATGCAGACAGGCTGGCTCAAAGATGGTAACACTTGGTATTCGCTCGCAGATAGTGGCGCCATGCGTACTGGCTGGTACAAGGAAGGCAATACATGGTACTCACTCGCAAATAGTGGGGCTATGCGTACAGGTTGGTACAAAGAAGGGTCTACTTGGTACTACCTCAAAGGTAGTGGCGCTATGGCAACAGGATGGGCAACTGCAAATGGTCAATGGTCTTACTTTGAAAAATCAGGTGCAATGGTCGCAGACAGAGCTGTTCCAGCCAGTGATGGGGAAAGTTATGTCATTGGTAAGGATGGATATCTGTTAACCAAACTCCCAAGTCAGGTTGAACAATCTCAAGCGGATGATACAATTATCACAAATATTGTTACTTTGTCTGATGGGTATGATTATCATCTTATTCATAGAAAAGATGGAGTCATTGTTGAAAAAAATGCTTGGTACATAAAACCTGAATTTAAGAAGTTTTCTGATAAATATGGAGATAAAGTTTCCAATACGATGTTGGCTTTAGTAGATAATACGGAAGAAGGACAAGAAATTAATCCTAAAGCTGTCGTGAAAAATTTCCAAAACTTACCAAACAGGTATTACTTTGGGGCAGATGGTCGTCGCGTAACAAATTTACCAGAAATGACCACCTATTCAGAGATTAAAAAAGTTGGAAATGATGTCTATCTAGAAAATCCGGGTGCACGACTTTTTCTTGGAGCTACCAGCTTCACAATCAATAATAATAAACTATACTATTTAGATGGTGATAATGGCAAACTCAAAACAGGTTATTTTGCATTGATTGATGATAGACCAAGCTATCATCACTATCATATTCTTGTTTATGCAGACCAATCTGGTGAAATTCTTAAAATGAAACGATTGCCAACAGGAATTTCAGATTATCTTAATAAAGAAATTGACGGTTTCTACGGTCAAACTGTTAAAATCGATAGTAAGACAGGAAATGTTTCTGTTGTGAAATAAGACGTCTGACAGAGTAAAACGAAAAAGCGAACAGCTTTGTATACTAGGAAGTCATGTTCATTTCGCTATAGAATAGGAGAAAATGGCTATGAAAAAATCTAAACTACTTACACTTGGTTTGCTTGCAGGTGCTGGTCTGCTTTTGTCAATCAATCAAGCACAGGCTACAGATACTTGGGTTAAAAATGGCGCTGACTGGAATCTTTCTCAAGATGGAAGCTTAGCTAAAAATAAATGGGTACAAAACGCTGGTTCTTGGTATCACTTCGATGCTTCTGGTAACATGCAGACAGGCTGGCTCAAAGACGGTGATACATGGTACTCACTAGCAGATAGTGGTGCTATGCGTACTGGCTGGTACAAGGAAGGCAATACATGGTATTCACTCGCAGATAGTGGCGCTATGCGCACTGGTTGGTACAAAGAAGGGTCTACTTGGTACTATCTTCATTTTAGTGGTGCTATGATGACAGGTTGGGAGTTCATAAATGGTAATTGGTATTATTTTGAACAATCAGGTGCAATGGCCTCTGATAGAGTTGTAAATTCTAGTGATGGGACAGGCTATATTCTCAGCAAGGATGGCCATATGTTCACTTTACAAAATAGCCCTTATAAACATGGTGACATTGTTCGTTTAGGCGATGGATATGAATATCTGATTACAGCAAAATTTGACGGAAATAACTTTACTGATGTTATCGTGGATAAAAACACTTGGTACATCAAACCTGAGTTCAAGAAGTTTTCCGACAAATATGGGGATGAGGTTGCAAATACAACCTTAGCTTTAGTAGATAATAAAGAAGAAGGACAAGAAATTGATCCTAAAGCTGTCATTCGTAATTTCCAAAATCTACCAGGTCGATATTACTTTGGAGCAGATGGTCGTAGAGTATTACCACTTCCAGAGATGACAACTAGATCAGAAATCAAAAAAGTTGGCAATGATCTTTATCTAGAAGACCCAGGTGTACGACTTCGATTGGATAACTTCACAATCAATAACAATAAACTATACTATTTAGATAATGGACAAGGTAAGCTCAAAACAGGTTACTTTGTACTGATTGATGATGGTATGGCTACAACCCACCATCACTTACTTGTATATTCAGACCAATCTGGTGAGGTTCTTAAGATGAAACGCTTGCCATCAAGATTTTCAGATTATTTTGACAAAGAAATCGATGGTTTCTATGGTCAAAAAATTAAGATTACACAGCCAAATAAGTATGAATATTACAAGGTTCTTGTGGTAAAATAAATAGATAAGCAATCTTCACAACGAATATAAAATTAAAACGTGCAAATCATTTTCAAGAGGCTTTAGATTTCTTGTATTTTAAAAGAAACTAAAGCCTTTTGTGGATGTATTGTTTTTCAGAAAGTATGAAAAACTAGAGAGTTGTATCGGGGAGATAAATATTATTTCGCTTAAATAAATTAGGAGTCGTTTTATTCTATGATTATTTTAGAATTCTTAGTTTCTGTGCTATATATTCTGTTGGTAGTCGTTTCAACCATGGTGCCTACTATTTATTTGGGTGCTCAAATTTCCCCAGAATTTTATAAAAAACGTTATTGGATACTTATATTTTTAATTAGTTTATCTGCTCGTCAAACATTTGGAGAATTATTTCATATAGGAGTTCTTCTCTTCTTTTACTGTATTTTTTTATTAGTATTGCACAAGGGAAAAGGGGAATCTCTTTTTCTTTCTCTGTATCTTTTTCTCTTCTTTCAAAGTATTCGTTATTTATTTTTGACAATTTGGATTCGTGTATTATCTGGTGAGCATTGTTGTTTCGTAGATTCGTTTTCTACTTTATATATATCTGGGCACCTCTAAAAACTCCACTCTTATCACAAAAGAAAAAATCAACTGTATGTGTCTCATTTAGTTGGCACATTCA
>NZ_JAHZPT010000022.1:0-30389 GCF_019929545.1 Streptococcus mitis | reverse complement strand
ATCAAAAAAGAAAGGACGAAATGTGTCCTTTCTCGATCTTAGCTTTTCTTCAACCCACTACAGTTGACAAAGAGCCTGTAAATGAAACTTGACAATATTGTAAAAGAACTCCTGTTTCCACGGGAGTTCTTTTCATTGTTTTTTACATAGAATAATTTGGTGCCTCATTAGTAATTTGTACATCATGAGGGTGGCTTTCTTTCAAACCAGCACCAGACATTTCAATAAATTGAGCATTATCGTGTAGTTCTTTAAGGTTAGCTGCACCACAGTAACCCATACCAGAGCGAATACCTCCAATCATTTGGAAGACAATATCAGCTGCAGCACCTTTATAAGCAACACGACCTTCAATTCCTTCTGGAACAAGTTTGTTTGCTTCATTGACAGAACCTTGGAAGTAACGATCGCTTGATCCTTTCTTCATAGCAGCAATTGATCCCATACCACGGTAAGTCTTAAACTTACGTCCTTGGAAGATTTCAGTTTCGCCTGGAGCTTCATCAGTTCCAGCAAACATTGATCCAAGCATAACTGCATTTCCACCTGCAGCAAGGGCTTTTACAATATCTCCAGAATACTTGATTCCACCGTCAGCAATGATAGTTTTACCATATTCACGCGCAACAGCTGCAGCATCGTAGATAGCTGTTACTTGCGGAACACCAACACCTGCAATAACACGAGTAGTACAGATTGAACCTGGTCCAATCCCAACCTTGACAACATCTACACCTGCTTCGTAAAGTGCGCGCGCTCCCTCAGCAGTAGCAATATTTCCAGCAATCAAAGTACGATCTGGGAAATGAGCACGAATCTCAGCAATTTTACGCAAGACACCTGCAGAATGACCATGTGCAGTATCAATAACAATCGCATCCGCTCCTGCTTCAAAAAGAGCCTCTGCACGTTCAAATGTATCTGAAGTAACACCTACTGCACCTGCAACTAGAAGACGACCAAACTCATCTTTAGCAGCATTTGGAAACTCAATAACTTTTTCAATATCTTTGATAGTAATCAAACCAGAAAGACGACCTTCTTCATCTACCAACGGAAGTTTTTCAATACGGTGTTCTTGAAGAATGCTCTCAGCTGTTGCAAGATCTGTACCCACAGGAGCAGTAATAAGATTTTCACTGGTCATATGATTTGAGATTGGTTGGTTATAGTCTGAAATAAAACGAAGATCTCGGTTTGTCAAAATACCAACCAATTTACGATTTTCAAGTGTTTCAACAACTGGAACACCACTGATGCGGTAACGACCCATAAGCTCATCTGCTTCAGCAATTGTATGTTCAGGCGTCAAGAAGAAGGGATCAATAATAACTCCATTTTCAGAACGTTTTACCTTACGAACCTCGTCTGCTTGTTGAGCAATTGACATGTTTTTATGGATAACTCCGAGACCACCTGCACGAGCAATAGCAATGGCCATTTGACTCTCTGTAACTGTGTCCATGGCAGCGGTAATAATTGGGATATTTAAAGTCAAATTATCTGCCAATTTAGTTGTTAAATCAGCATCGTTAGGCAACACATGACTTTCAGCTGGAATAAGCAATACATCATCAAAGGTAAAACCTTTTTTCAAAAATTTAGTGTCCCAATTAGACATTCGAAGTTTCCTCTTTTCTTTCTTTTTGAGCTTGACTCTTTTTATATTGTATCTATCATACCATTCTATAAAAATTTGTCAAATGTTACAGGGGTAAATAAAAAACTATCTTTTCTTTGAGATAGAAATGATAGTTTCTTATAAAATAAACCTAGTTAAAATAATGAAGTCCCATTGCTCCTTTTACCTCAGATAGGGTCTGACCTGCAACTTCACGCGCTCTTTCACTACCTTTTTGAAGCATATTATAAACTTCTCCCATATCCTTAGCAAATTCGATACGGCGCTCACGAATAGGACCCAGTTCACGTTCTAATATTTCAAGTAGATAACGCTTGGTCTTCACATCACCAAGACCACCTCGTTGGTAATGTTCTTTCATGTCAGCAATTTCTTGAGCATCTTCTGGACGACCAAAAACATCTAGATAATGGAAAACCATATTTCCTTCAATTTTACCTGGATCCTCAACGCGGATATGATCTGGATCTGTATACATACTCATTACTTTTTTACGCAAAGTATCCGCATCATCAGCTAAATAAATACCATTATTGAGTGATTTAGACATTTTAGCATTTCCATCTAAACCAGGCAAACGCCCTGCTCTCTCATTTTCTGGATAAATACCTTCCGGTTCTACCAAGATATCACAGTTATATGCATTGTTAAAAGAACGAACAATTTCACGAGTCTGCTCAATCATTGGTTTCTGATCTGTCCCAACAGGAACATAGTTGGCCTTAAAGGCTGTGATGTCAGCTGCTTGTGCAATTGGATAAACCAAAAATCCTGTCGGAATGCTTTCTCCAAATCCCTTCTGAGCAATTTCTGTCTTGACAGTTGGATTGCGCTCCAAACGTGCTAATGACACTAAATTCATATAATACATAGACAACTCAGCTAATTCTGGAATTTGACTTTGAATAAAGATAGTTGATTTACTTGGATCCAATCCAACTGCAAGGTAATCCAAAGCTACATTTCCGATAGACTCTACAATGGTTTGAGGGTCTTTAGCATGATCTGTCAAAGCTTGTTGGTCAGCCAAGAACACAAACATATCATACTTATCCTCTTCCTGTAATAATACTCGATTTTTGAGACTTCCAACATAATGTCCAATATGCAATTTTCCTGTTGGACGGTCTCCTGTTAAAATAATGGGTTTAGTCATTTTGTTCTCCTTCGATATAGTCCCTTCAATTATAGCATTTTTTTAATGAAATAACCGTAATTTATCAAAATAAATCAGCCTTGCTATTTACGGATTTGTGTAAAGTATGCTGTAAATTTAATTTACACAAAATTGACAGATAAAAATTTGAATATTTCCGTATTTTCTAGTAGAATAAATATATTACATATATAGGAGAAAAACATTGCTTACAGTATCTGATGTTTCACTACGTTTTAGTGATCGCAAACTTTTTGATGATGTCAATATCAAATTTACAGAAGGAAATACTTACGGATTAATCGGTGCTAATGGTGCCGGAAAATCAACCTTTTTAAAAATTTTAGCTGGAGATATCGAACCTACTACTGGTCACATCTCTCTTGGTCCAGATGAACGTCTCTCTGTTCTTCGTCAAAATCACTTTGACTATGAAGATGAACGTGCCATTGATGTTGTTATCATGGGAAATGAAAAACTTTATAGCATCATGAAAGAGAAAGATGCCATCTACATGAAGGAAGATTTCTCAGACGAAGATGGAGTGCGTGCTGCCGAACTTGAAGGAGAGTTTGCCGAGCTTGGAGGATGGGAAGCAGAAAGTGAAGCCTCTCAACTCCTTCAAAACCTAAATATCCCAGAAGAATTGCACTATCAAAATATGAGCGAATTGGCCAACGGTGAAAAAGTAAAGGTTCTCCTCGCCAAAGCACTTTTTGGTAAACCAGATGTCCTTCTTTTGGACGAGCCGACCAATGGTTTGGATATCCAATCAATTACATGGCTAGAAGACTTCTTGATTGATTTTGATAACACTGTTATCGTAGTATCACACGACCGTCACTTCTTAAACAAAGTATGTACTCACATGGCCGACCTTGACTTCGGAAAAATCAAACTCTATGTCGGAAACTATGACTTCTGGAAGGAATCTTCTGAACTCGCTGCTAAATTGCTAGCAGACCGTAATGCTAAAGCAGAAGAAAAAATTAAACAATTGCAAGAATTCGTTGCTCGTTTCTCTGCTAATGCTTCTAAATCAAGGCAAGCAACATCACGTAAGAAAATGCTTGATAAGATTGAACTTGAAGAAATTGTACCATCTAGTCGTAAATATCCATTTATCAACTTTAAAGCGGAACGTGAGATTGGTAATGATCTCTTGACAGTAGAAAATCTAACTGTAAAGATTGATGGTGAGACTATTTTAGATAATATCAGCTTTATCTTGCGTCCAGGTGATAAGACAGCGCTTATTGGACAAAATGACATCCAAACGACTGCATTAATTCGTGCAATCATGGGGGACATTGACTATGAAGGAACTGTCAAGTGGGGAGTAACTACTAGCCGTTCTTACTTGCCAAAAGATAACTCGGCAGATTTTGCAGGAGGAGAGTCAATCCTTGACTGGTTGCGTCAATTCGCAAGTAAAGAAGAAGATGACAATACTTTCCTACGTGGCTTCCTCGGCCGTATGCTCTTCTCTGGAGATGAGGTTAACAAACCTGTAAATGTCTTGTCAGGGGGAGAAAAAGTTCGTGTCATGCTTTCAAAACTCATGCTCTTAAAATCAAATGTCCTTGTACTTGATGATCCAACCAATCACTTGGACTTGGAATCTATCTCAAGCTTGAATGATGGATTGAAAAACTTTAAAGAATCAATCATCTTTGCCAGCCATGACCACGAGTTTATTCAAACTCTAGCCAACCATATCATTGTCTTGTCTAAAAATGGCGTTATTGACCGTATCGATGAAACCTATGATGAATTCCTAGAGAATGCAGAAGTACAAGCAAAAGTTAAAGAACTTTGGAAAGACTAAATAAAACTTCAAAACTCAGTTGGGTTAACCAGCTGAGTTTTCTAACATTTTATGAGGTAACATGAAATTATTTTTTAAAACATATTGGACCTATTTTGTTTCTTCCATCATTCCCATAATTATTATGATAGGAGTATATCTATCTCAAGGTATCTACTGGAATAGCGATACATCTCCACTATTAGGAGATGGGTTTCATCAATACGTTATTTTTGATATAGCTCTAAGAAATATCCTACACGGAAATGGTAGTTTGTTCTACACCTTTACAAGTGGCCTCGGATTGAATTTCTATGCCCTATCTAGTTATTACTTGGGTAGTTTCCTTTCACCACTAGTTTACTTTTTTGATCTAACTAATATGCCAGATGCTGTCTATCTGACAACTCTCTTAAAATTTGGATTGATTGGACTGTCAACTTACTTTAGTTTAAATAAATTATTTCAATCGATTCCTAATCCTTTAAAACTAGCTTTATCTACTTCCTATGCTCTGATGAGTTTCACTGTCAGTCAATTAGAGATAAAAACCTGGCTAGATGTTTTTATCTTGATTCCTTTAATTATAACTGGTTTACAGATACTCATCACTGAAAAGAAATTCCTATTGTACTTTACAAGTCTGTCAATCTTATTTATCCAAAACTATTATTTTGGCTATATGACAGCATTGTTTCTTATTTTCTGGTATCTCTGTCAAATTTCTTGGGACTTTAAAACCCGAAAATCATCTTTTCTTGATTTCATAATCACCTCCGTTTTAGCTGGTATGGCTAGTTTGATTCTGACTCTTCCTACTCTGTTTGATTTACAGACACATGGGGAAAAATTGACTGAAGTTACAAAGTTTCAAACTGAAAGTAGCTGGTATCTTGATCTTTTTGCTAAGCAATTCATTGGTTCCTTTGATACAACCAAGTATGGGGCTATTCCAATGATTTTTGTAGGACTACTTCCCTTTATTTTGACTATTTTATTTTTTACACTGAAAACTATTAAGTTTCACGTGAAACTTATCTATGCAATCTTCTTTACATTTCTAATTGCAAGCTTTTATATTGAAGCTCTTGATTTATTTTGGCAAGGCATGCATACTCCAAACATGTTTTTACATCGCTATGCTTGGATTTTCTCTACCTTGTTAATTTACACAGCAGCGGAAGTCTTAAATCGTCTAAAAGAAATTAAAATCTGGAATTTTTTAGTTTCGCTTTTTCTTATAGTAACAGGATTTTTAGCCACCATCTATCTAAAATCGCATTATTCTTTTTTAACAGATTTGAATATTCTGCTTACTCTTGAATTTTTGATTGTCTATTCGCTTTTACTCCTTGCAGTTATCAAAAAGTTTATCTTTGTAAATCTATTTGCCATTCTAATCTCTTTATTTATAATGGTTGAAATGAGTTTAAATGCTTCATCTCAAATGGACGGAATTGCTAAAGAATGGGGTTTTGCTTCTCGAAGTTCATATAATCGAGATATCCCAGCTATGGAATCTTTCTCAACAGATATTGGAAATCAATTTACTCGTACTGAAAAACTACAAACTCAGACAGGAAATGACAGTATGAAATTCAACTACAATGGAATCTCTCAATTTTCATCTGTTCGAAATCGTTCAGCAAGCTCTACTTTGGATAAACTTGGGTTTAAATCCTCTGGGACTAATCTCAATCTCCGCTATGCAAATAATAGTATTTTGGCTGATAGTTTATTTGGTATCCAGTACAATATCTCAGACAACCCTATTGATAAGTATGGTTTTAAAGATATCTATCAAAAAGATAATCTTGCCCTATATGAAAATCAATTCTCTCTTCCGATTGCATTTGCTAGTCAATTTGTTTACAATGATGTCAAGTTCAATGAACATACTTTAGATAATCAAGCCTCGTTTTTAAATCAACTTGCTAACGTCGATTTTGATTATTTTTCTCCAATCCTTTATGAAAAAACCGAAAATACTGATGATTTGATTAGTGTTACAAGTTCTTCAAATGAGGATGCAGCAATCCAGTATCAAATTGAAGTGCCAGAAAACAGCCAAGTTTATCTTTCTTTCACAAACCTTCACTTTTCTAATGATAAACAAAAGAAGGTTGACATCCTTGTAAATAGTGAAAAAAAGACTTTTACAACTGATAATGCCTTCTCCTTCTTTAATCTAGGATATACAAAAGAGAAAAAAACTTTCAATATCAATGTTAGTTTCCCTGGAAATTCACAAGTATCATTTGAATCTCCTACCTTCTATCGTTTAGATACCCAAACTTTAACTGAGGCTATTCAAAAAATCAAAGAACAACCTGTAACAGTATCAACTTCTAAAAACAAGGTTTTTGCTACATATGATGTCCAACAAGATACATCTATTTTCTTCACCATTCCTTATGACAAAGGTTGGTCTGCCTACCAAGATGGTAAGAAAATAGAAATTAAACAAGCTCAAACTGGATTTATGAAAGTTGACGTTCCCAAGGGGAAAGGAACTATTACACTTTCCTTCATTCCCAATGGTTTTATTACTGGAGCAATCTGTTCCTTTACTTCTCTCTTACTATTTGGAATCTATAATCACAGACAAAAGTCATCTAAGGCATAAAAAATCGACCAGTTGGTCGATTTTTTTAATCTTCTTCCATTTTCTTAGGCTGATAGGCTAGCATACCTAAACCAATAAATAGTACTAGTATCACAGAAAGGAAAATGACTTGATGATGAATATTTCCTGTCATAGAGATTGTTTCTCGTAATCCAGAAACTGAATAACTCATTGGTAACCAAGGATTAATGGCTCTAAAGAAATCATTTGTCAAAGCAAGTGGGTAAGTACCTGCACTTGATGCTAACTGTAATAAAAGCAAAATAAGAGAAAAGAAAGCTCCTATACGGCTATTCCATGTTGTTAAAGCGGTCACCATGGACATGAATACTAAACTTGTTAGGATAATGAGAATAAATGTTCTCATCTCATGATTTGCAGTTAAACCAATAAGATGAACTCCTCCATATACCAAAATTCCTGCCAAAACAGCTATAATACCATTTATTTCTGCTCGAGATTTCAACCAAGCCCAACGACTCTCCGGATGACGTCCTGAAGGCAACTTCGCAAAGATCATATTCGTTGATATTGCTGCAACAAAAAGAGCAACTGATATCATATAAGGAGCCATTGCAATTCCATTTACAGGAACTTGATCATTGTCTGTTTTTGAAAGATTGAGTGGATTTGACAAAATCTCTGCATTTTTAGATTCCGTTGATGCTAACTTGAGTTGATCACTAGCATTACCTAATCCTTGTCCCAAAGAAGCAACTCCTATCTGTAAACCTTCCAATCCAGAAGTTAACTTTGTTCCACCTTCTGCAAGTTTACCAGATCCATCTGCCAATTTATTAGCTCCATTCTCTAATTGAGAAGCACCTGAAAGTAACTGACTGGATTTGTCTGCTAATTGACCAGATCCTGATTGTAATTTATCAACTCCTGCCATTAATTCTTGACTCTTTTGATTCAATTGGTTAGAGCCAGTTGATAATTTTTCAATACCAGACACTAATTCTGGAGTTTTTTCAACTAATTGACCAACTCCTGCTGTCAAGTTAGAAGATTTTTGTGTCAAGGTAGTTGATCCTGACACTAGTTGATCCAGACTACCTGTCAAGGTGGAATTCTTTTCACTTAGTTGACTTGCGCCTTGAGAAACTTTATCAACACCTGCAGTATATGCATTTACACCCGATGTAATAGACTGACTGGCAGGAACTAATTTGCTAGCAACAGCTCCTTGTATCTCTGTTAATCCACTTGACAATCCTGTCAAAGAAGTAGAAGCAAGCGGTAATACTTGATTAGCTTGATTTTTTAAAGTCGAAAGATTAGAGGATTGATTTTGTAAGTTTTCCAAACTTCCCTGTAAACCTTGTACTAAAGCTATAATTGACTGAGCCGATTGAATACTATCAGTCGAATTTTGAGATACAGAAGCACTTATTTCAGCTTGTTGCTCACTTGTCAAAGATTGATAAGCTGCTGTCGATTGAATATTGGCTAATGTAGTCGCTTTATCAGACTGAGCACTTGCTAACATTTGATTAGAAAGAGATACTATACTTGATAAAACAGAATCTAATTGTTTTGTATCTCCAACATCAATATTTTGAATAGCTTGATTTAACTGATTCAGACCAGAGGATAATTGATTAATTTGATCTTTTTGCTCAGACGAAGTATCTAACTTGCTAGAAAGTTGTTGAATTCCTTCACTTAATTGCTCCACCCCCATTCGAAGTGTAGCTGATTGATTAGATAACTGATTAGCACCTGTTGCAAGACTTCCCACTCCATTGGTGTAGGCACTAACACCAGATGAAAATTGATTAAGACCAGCATTGAGATGAGAAACACCGCCAGTATAGTACTCTACACCAGTATATAGTTGATTGATTCCTCCTACTAATTCAGGGCTTTTAGAAGATAATTGACCTAATCCGCTATCTAATTGACTCACTGCACCAGTATATGTAACTAAACCACTATTAAAATTTCCTAAGCCAAGATGAAGTTGTTCAACACCAGATACATAAGAGGATAATCCTTTAGTAAACTGCTCCGTTCCATTTGAAAATGTTAAACTTGAATCTGCTAAAGAGTTTAGGTTAGTAGTTAATGTTTGACTTCCTGCCACTAACTGATTCGCTCCATCAGTTAGTTTTTCACTTCCAGAAGCTGCTTGACTCATACCATCCTTTAAATCGACCATTTTGTTGAATAAAGCTTTAGTATAAGTCTCGGTTACATTGGTAGAAACATTCTGCTTTAATTGTGTCATAGCAGAATCACTCATCTTGCTTGCAATAAAGCTATGACCACTTGAAGTCTGATAATCGATTTGCATTTGCTCAGGGTGATCCGTTAAAATAGAAGTTGCTTTTTCAGACAAGTCACTTGGCAAAGTGACTACCATATAATAATCACCGTTTTCTATACCCTTCTTACCTTCTTCTTCATCTACAAAATGAAAATCCAATGATTTATTTTGCTCTAAATTAGACACCATGTCTTTTCCTATAGACATGCTATTACCATTATAAGAGGCCTCTTTATCATTATTGACAACTGCCACAGGTAAGTCAGACACTTGACCATATGGATCCCACATTGAGGATAAAAATATGATATTGTACAGAGCGGGAATAAGAGAAATCCCTATCATGACAATAATAAAGGTTGGTTTTTTAAAAATTGCTTTCCATTCTTTAAACATAGTTTCTCCTTTTTTAAACATATTGTCTAAAATTTTGATATAATAGATTATACATTAAAAAATCTAAATTACAAGATAAAAAATCCATTTTTAGACACATAGTCTAATTTGTTCACAAGGAGGAAATATGAAAGAAAGTAATAAACGCTTAAAAACAAAGCGAACTATTGAAAATGCTATGGTACAATTACTAATGGAACAACCATTTGATCAAATTTCTACTGTCAAATTAGCAGAAAAAGCCGGAATTAGTCGTTCCAGCTTCTATACTCACTATAAGGATAAGTATGATATGATTGAGCACTATCAAAGCAAGCTATTTCATACATTTGAATATATTTTTCAAAAACATGCTCATCACAAAAGAGATGCTATTCTAGAAGTATTTGAATATCTAGAGTCAGAACCACTTCTAGCTGCCCTTCTTTCTGAAAATGGGACCAAAGAAATCCAAAATTTCTTACGAAATAAACTTCATATCATGCTCAGTACAGATTTACAAAAGCGATTTATGCAACTGAATCTCAATACCACTGAATTAGAATACAGTAGCATCTATCTAACTCACGCACTTTTTGGTGTCTGCCAAACTTGGATTGCACATGGAAAAAAAGAAAGTCCTCAAGAAATAACAGACTTCCTTATGAAGATGCTTGGTGATACAAATTGATACAAAAAAGGGAACAACACTATGTTCCCTTTTATCTATACTCCGCCAGTAGGACTCGAACCTACGACATCATGATTAACAGTCATGCGCTACTACCAACTGAGCTATGGCGGATAAAATAGTCCGTACGGGATTCGAACCCGTGTTACCGCCGTGAAAAGGCGGTGTCTTAACCCCTTGACCAACGGACCTTCTATCTGTAGCAGATATAACCATTATATCAATTTCTTGCTAATTGTCAATTACTTTTGAGATTTTTTCTCTAGAATATCTTTTAATTTTCTAATTTTTAATCTTGAAATAGGACAACGATGGTCTTCATAGAAAACAATTTCTAAATTCTTTCTATCAATTTCTCTGATATTGCCTATATTTACCAAAAATGACTTATGAGGAGAATAAAATCGCTGAGTATGTTTGTCCTTTTCCTGAATATCTGTCATGGTACCGTAAAACTCTTTGGCAAAATTCTTACCAATAATGCGTAATTTATGAGAGACACCTGTCGTTTCAATATACAAAATATCATGGTAAGGAATTTTTAAATCATTTCCCTTGTAATTGTAGTCAAAATAATCAACCACATCTTCATTTTCAAGTAACATACTCTTCGTGTAGAAGATATTTTGCTCAATTCTCTTCTTAAATAACTCATCATTGATATCCTTATCAACAAAATCTAAGGCTGATACCTGGTATTTATAGGTTAGAGTTGCAAACTCTGATCGACTGGTGATAAAGACGATAATAGCATAAGGATTGTGATGACGAATAAACTGGGCAACTTCAAACCCTTTTTTCTCAATTCCATGAATATCAATATCTAGAAAATAAAGCTGGTTTACTTCATCATTTTCAATATATTCCTTAAATTCACGAACTTTTCCCGTTGTCTTGTATGATATTGGAATATTCGATTCTTTCGAAATTTCATCCAATATTCTCTCTAGTCTCACTTGATGTTCAATAACATCTTCTAAAATTAAAACTTTCATTCAAATTCCCTCTTAAATCTAATGATTTGTCTAAATGTACTGCCTTCCATCTCTGTTTCTAAAATAATATTGTTGTACTTATCCAGTAGTTCTTTCACATTATTTAATCCGACTCCACGATTTCTTCCCTTAGTAGAGAATCCTAAAGCAAATAGGTCTCCTGAAGGAGTCATCGTCATTTTACATGAATTCTGAATCACAATCACTGTTTCAGTTTCCATCTTAATAACTGCTACTTCCATCTGTTTTTTATAACTATCAGCCGATCCTTCCACAGCATTGTTCAATAAAACACTCATAATACGAACTAAATCCAGCAGGTCTATTGGAAGCTTGGTAATCGTATCTTTTACTTCCAGTGTAAACTCTACACCATTATTTCGAGCATATACAATTGACTGAGCAACCAAACTTCGTAAAGCTGAATCTTCTATGTTGTTCAAGTCAAAGTAAGTATACTTATCTGAACGCAGTTTGTGATTTGCTTTGACCAAAACTTCATTGTAAACTCTGTCAATTTCCTGTAAATCACCACTGTCAATTGCCATCTGCATGCTGACAAGCATCCCAGCATAGTCATGTCTAAAACCACGGATTTCATTATACAGTCCGACAATTTCATCTGTATAATTCTGTAAATGTTTTTGTTCAAATTTCTTCTGCTTCAAAGCAATCTCTTTCTCAATTTGATCTTTATGCGAATTCATTGCAAGAAAAGTCAAAATAAGAGAGATGAATATAATAGATGATAAAATGCTTCCAAAACTATTCAAATGTTTAATCGTACTTACCATATCTGAAACGAAAGATGCAACATGTAGCAGTAGTAAAGCAAAAAATACTTTTTTCAAGAAAGGATAAAGGTAATCCTTATCAAAATAGTTTAGTTCCAAATGGAAATAATGAATGATTTTTAAGACAACAAAATAGGTCAACGTTGAGATTGCTAAAAAGAATAGACTTTTATATTGTAATACAATGTTATCACCTACTATCGAAGAGAAGGTTACAGATATAAACGTATGGGTACTATGATATAACAAAGATAATAATAAACTGATAAAAAGTCCCTGGTATTTTCCATACTTCTTTAATTTTATTAAATAAGCATACATAACTAAAGGAAATAAAAATTTAGACAAAGCAAAACTATATCTATACACCATACTAATAGCTTCTTCAAGTATAAAAACTGATATACAGGTGTAGGATAAAAAAATAATTTGCTCTTTTCTAGTTACTTTACAAATCCATTCATAACTTTTGCTAATAATGAAAAAATAAAAAATAGCTATCCCTAATCCAAATAAATCCATTACTTATTACCTTTATTTCTTTTTTCTTGGAAAAATAAGATTTCGAATTGACTCTGAAATTCTCATATCTCCACCCTGAATTTCTTGCATTTCTACCTCTGTTAACTCTACAAACTGTTCCAATTTAACTGTGTTTTTCATAATAAAATCTCCTCAATGTTTTTTTCTTGTAAGCTAACTTACAGAAACAATTATACAAAATGGAATTTCATTTTAGATAAAATTCTCTCAACTGTCATTTTTTTCTCCCCAAGTGTACTTTTTTAAGAAAAAAGCCGGGAAAATTCCCAGCTTTGCTACTATATTGATCCCAGCAGGATTCGAACCTGCGACCGTTCGCTTAGAAGGCGAATGCTCTATCCAGCTGAGCTATGAGACCTAATACAGCTATTCTACCAAAAATTCAATTGAAAGTCAATTTTCTATTTATGATAGGGCGAGCCCTGCTGTATTGTAAAAGCTCGATAGATTTGTTCAACAAGGACTAGTCTCATTAACTGATGGGGCAAGGTTAAACGACCAAAACTAACAGAGAGATTGGCTCTCTTTTTTACATCCTGTGCTAATCCCAGACTCCCTCCAATAATAAAAGTAAGAGTAGAAAATCCTTTTATAGAAGCTTCTTCTAACTGCTTACTAAATTCTTCTGAGGAGAAAGTTTTCCCTTCAATGGCTAACACAATCACGAAATCACGGTCACCAACTTTTGATAAAATTCTCTGACCTTCTATTTCTAAAATCTTTTGATTTTCTGATTCACTGGCCTTATCTGGTGTTTTTTCATCTGCTAGCTCTATCATTTCAAGCTTAGCAAATCGAGAAATTCGTTTTGAATACTCTGCAATACCATCTTTTAAATACTTTTCTTTCAGTTTCCCAACTGTTACAACTTTAATTTTCATGACTCTATTCTAACATATTCTCTATTTTTTCACATCTTATTCACAAAATAAAAGGTTAATTTTAGCCGAGAAAACCACAGATTTTTTAAAGTTATCCACAATCTGTGTAAAACTTTTGTGTTTAAGTTATAATTAAGCTAGTCAGTTTATACTTTCAGTAATTCAAAAATATGGAGGCAAATATGAAACATTTAAAAACATTTTACAAAAAAGGGTTTCAATTATTAGTCGTTATCGTTATTAGCTTTTTTAGTGGAGCCTTGGGTAGCTTTTCAATAAACCAACTAACTCAAAAAAGTACTGAAAGTACCTCTAACAACAATAGTACTATTACACAGACTGCCTATAAGAATGAAAATTCAACAACACAGGCTGTTAACAAAGTAAAAGATGCCGTTGTTTCTGTTATTACTTATTCAGCAAACAGACAAAATAGCGTATTTGGTAATGATGATACTGACACAGATTCTCAGCAAATCTCTAGTGAAGGATCTGGGGTTATTTATAAAAAGAATGATAAAGAAGCTTACATCGTCACCAACAATCACGTTATAAATGGTGCCAGCAAAGTAGATATTCGTTTGTCAGATGGAACTAAAGTACCTGGAGAAATAGTCGGAGCGGATACTTTCTCTGATATTGCTGTCGTCAAAATCTCTTCAGAAAAAGTGACAACAGTAGCTGAATTTGGTGATTCTAGCAAGTTAACCGTAGGAGAAACTGCTATTGCCATCGGTAGCCCATTAGGTTCTGAATATGCTAATACTGTCACTCAAGGTATCGTATCTAGTCTTAATCGAAATGTATCTTTAAAATCTGAAGATGGACAAGCCATTTCTACAAAAGCCATCCAAACTGATACTGCTATTAACCCAGGTAACTCTGGTGGCCCACTAATCAATATTCAAGGACAGGTTATCGGAATTACCTCAAGTAAAATTGCCACAAATGGAGGAACATCTGTAGAAGGTCTTGGTTTTGCAATCCCTGCAAATGATGCTATCAATATTATTGAACAGTTGGAAAAGAACGGAAAAGTTACTCGTCCAGCTTTGGGAATTCAAATGGTCAATCTCTCAAATATTAATACAAGTGATATTAGAAGACTGAATATTCCAAGCAATGTAACATCTGGTGTAGTTGTTCGTTCTGTGCAAAGTAATATGCCTGCCAATGGTCACCTTGAAAAATACGATGTTATTACAAAAGTAGATGACAAGGAAATTGCTTCATCAACAGACTTACAAAGTGCTCTTTACAATCATTCTATCGGAGATACCATTAAAATAACTTACTATCGTAACGGTAAAGAAGAAACTACATCTATTAAACTTGACAAGAGTTCAGGTGATTTAGAATCTTAATTGACATCTATGTAAAGAAAGCTTTACATAAGATAAAAGATGTGTTAGTGTAGAATCATGGAAAAATTTGAAATGATTTCTATCACAGATATACAGAAAAATCCCTATCAACCTCGAAAAGAATTTGATGGAGAAAAACTACATGAACTAGCACAGTCTATCAAAGAAAATGGGGTCATTCAACCGATTATTGTTCGTCAATCTCCTGTTATTGGTTATGAAATCCTTGCAGGAGAGAGACGCTATCGGGCTTCACTTTTAGCTGGTCTAAGGTATATCCCAGCTGTTGTTAAGCAGCTTTCAGATCAAGAGATGATGGTCCAGTCCATCATTGAAAATTTGCAAAGAGAAAATTTAAATCCAATAGAAGAAGCACGCGCCTATGAATCTCTTGTAGAGAAAGGATTTACCCATGCTGAAATTGCAGATAAAATGGGTAAGTCTCGTCCTTATATCAGCAACTCCATTCGCTTGCTGTCCTTGCCAGAACAGATCCTTTCAGAAGTAGAAAGTGGTAAACTATCACAAGCCCATGCGCGTTCTCTCGTTGGGTTGAATAAGGAACAACAAGACTATTTCTTTCAACGAATTATATGTGAAGACATTTCTGTAAGGAAATTAGAAGCTCTTCTGACAGAGAAAAAACAAAAGAAACTTCAAAAAACGAATCATTTCATACAAAATGAAGAAGAACAGTTAAAAAAACTACTCGGATTAGATGTAGAAATCAAACTGTCTAAAAAAGACAGTGGAAAAATCATTATTTCTTTTTCAAATCAAGAAGAATACAGTAGAATTATCAACAGCCTGAAATAAGGCTGTTCTTTTATTTTTTTATCTCACAAGGTTATCCACTATTTTTTTCAAAAAAAAGCTTCATAAATCAACAGTTTCTGATTTTATCCCCAACCTGTGGATAAAACTTGATAACATTGTGGATTATTTTTCACAGCTTGTGGAAAATTCTTGCTATCTATGGTAAAATAAATCTAGCATTAAACTTTTAAATAGTAAAGGAGGAGAAAAGGATTGAAAGAAAAACAATTTTGGAATCGTATATTAGAATTTGCACAAGAAAGACTAACTCGATCCATGTATGATTTCTATGCTATTCAAGCTGAACTCATTAAGGTAGAAGAAAATGTTGCCACTATATTTTTACCACGATCTGAAATGGAAATGGTCTGGGAAAAACAACTAAAAGATATCATTGTAGTAGCTGGTTTTGAGATTTATGATGCTGAAATAACCCCCCACTATATTTTCACCAAGCCTCAAGATACGATTATCCCACAAGTTGAAGAAGCTCCAAATTCAACTCTCTATGACTATAGTCCAAAGTTAGCATCTATTCCTTATTCGGATACTGGATTAAAAGAAAAGTATACCTTTGATAATTTTATCCAAGGGGATGGAAATGTTTGGGCAGTATCAGCCGCCCTGGCTGTCTCTGAAGATTTGGCCTTGACCTATAATCCTCTTTTTATCTATGGAGGACCTGGGCTTGGTAAGACTCACTTACTCAATGCCATTGGGAATGAGATTTTGAAAAATATTCCTGATGCGCGTGTGAAGTACATTCCTGCTGAAAGCTTTATAAACGACTTTCTTGAACATCTGAGACTGGGTGAAATGGATAAGTTCAAAAAAACCTACCGTAGCCTCGATCTCTTGTTAATTGATGATATTCAATCGCTGAGTGGAAAAAAAGTTGCAACTCAGGAAGAATTTTTCAATACTTTCAATGTTCTCCATAACAATCAAAAACAAATTGTTCTGACTAGTGATCGTAGCCCTAAACACTTAGAGGGCCTTGAAGAAAGACTTGTCACGCGCTTTAGCTGGGGCTTGACGCAAAATATCACACCACCTGACTTTGAGACACGTATTGCCATTTTACAAAGCAAAACAGAGAATTTAGACTACCATTTCCAAAGTGATACCCTAGAATACCTAGCTGGTCAATTTGATTCAAACGTCCGAGAACTTGAAGGAGCAATCAACGACATCACTTTAATCGCCCGAGTGAAGAAGATTAAGGATATCACTATCGATATCGCTGCAGAGGCTATTAGGGCACGCAAACAAGATGTTAGCCAAATGCTCGTCATCCCAATTGATAAAATCCAAAATGAAGTTGGTAACTTTTATGGTGTCAGCGTCAAAGAAATGAAGGGAAGCAGACGCCTTCAAAATATTGTGTTAGCCCGTCAAGTAGCCATGTATTTATCTAGAGAATTAACAGATAATAGTCTTCCAAAAATTGGGAAGGAATTTGGTGGTAAAGATCACACAACAGTCATTCATGCCCATGCCAAAATTAAATCTTTGATTGATGAAGACGATAATTTACGTTTAGAAATTGAATCAATCAAAAAGAAAATCAAATAACTTGTGGATAACTTTTACTTTATTATCTTTTTTATCCACATTTTTTAAACAAGCCCAAAAACTTGATATGACTTGTTTAAAGTCTGTTTTCCACAGATTTCACAGACTCTATTATTACTATTATCCTTCTAATACTAAAAATAAATAAAGGAGAATCCATGATTCATTTTTCAATTAATAAAAATTTATTTCTACAAGCCTTAAATACTACTAAGAGAGCTATTAGCTCTAAAAATGCCATTCCTATTTTATCAACCGTCAAAATTGACGTAACCAATGAAGGTGTTACTTTAATTGGTTCAAATGGTCAAATTTCAATTGAAAATTTTATTTCTCAAAAAAATGAAGATGCTGGTTTGTTAATTACTTCTTTAGGTTCGATCCTTCTTGAAGCTTCTTTCTTCATCAATGTGGTATCTAGTCTACCTGATGTGACTCTTGATTTTAAAGAAATTGAACAAAATCAAATTGTTTTAACTAGTGGCAAATCAGAAATTACCCTAAAAGGAAAAGATAGCGAACAGTATCCACGAATCCAAGAAATTTCAGCAAGCACTCCTTTGGTTCTTGAAACAAAATTACTTAAGAAAATTATCAATGAAACAGCTTTTGCTGCAAGTACACAAGAAAGTCGTCCAATTTTAACAGGTGTTCATTTTGTATTGAGCCAACACAAAGAGTTAAAAACAGTTGCAACAGACTCTCATCGTCTAAGCCAGAAAAAATTGACTCTTGAAAAAAATAGTGATGATTTTGATGTCGTCATTCCTAGCCGTTCTCTACGCGAATTTTCAGCAGTATTTACAGACGATATTGAAACTGTAGAGATTTTCTTTGCCAACAATCAAATCCTCTTTAGAAGCGAAAATATTAGCTTCTATACTCGTTTGTTAGAAGGTAACTATCCTGATACAGATCGCTTGATTCCGACAGACTTTAACACTACTATTACTTTTGATGTGGTAAACTTACGTCAGTCAATGGAGCGTGCTCGCCTTTTATCAAGTGCGACTCAAAATGGTACTGTGAAGCTTGAAATTAAAGGTGGTATTGTTAGCGCCCATGTTCATTCTCCAGAAGTTGGTAAAGTAAACGAAGAAATCGATACTGATCAGGTGACTGGTGAAGATTTGACTATTAGTTTCAACCCAACTTACTTGATTGATTCTCTTAAGGCTTTAAATAGCGAAAAGGTGACCATTAGCTTTATCTCAGCTGTTCGTCCATTTACTCTTGTTCCAGCAGACACTGATGAGGACTTCATGCAGCTCATTACACCAGTTCGTACAAATTAAGTGAAAGAGGTTGAGCCTGGCTCGCCTCTTTTATGATATAATCGAAAAAGAAAAGGAGAGTAGTATGTATCAAGTTGGAAATTTTGTTGAAATGAAAAAACCACATGCTTGCACCATCAAGTCAACAGGTAAAAAGGCCAATCGTTGGGAAATTACACGTGTAGGAGCAGATATCAAAATTAAATGTAGCAATTGTGACCATGTTGTCATGATGGGGCGCTATGATTTTGATCGAAAAATGAATAAAATTATTGACTGAAACCCCTCAGTTAGAGGGTTAGCAAGTTTTCCTTTTTTGTGTTATAATATTAGGGATTGAAATGAAAACGGAGAATGAGAAAATATGGCTTTAACAGCAGGTATCGTTGGTTTGCCAAACGTTGGTAAATCAACACTATTTAATGCAATTACAAAAGCAGGAGCAGAGGCTGCAAACTATCCATTTGCGACGATTGATCCAAACGTTGGAATGGTTGAGGTTCCAGATGAACGCCTACAAAAATTGACTGAAATGATCACTCCTAAAAAGACAGTTCCAACAACATTTGAATTTACAGATATCGCAGGAATTGTAAAAGGAGCTTCAAAAGGAGAAGGGCTAGGGAATAAATTCTTGGCTAATATCCGTGAAGTAGACGCGATTGTTCACGTAGTTCGTGCTTTTGATGATGAAAATGTGATGCGCGAGCAAGGACGTGAAGACGCCTTTGTAGATCCACTTGCGGATATTGATACTATTAACCTGGAGTTGATTCTTGCTGACTTAGAATCAGTTAATAAGCGTTATGCGCGTGTAGAAAAGATGGCACGTACGCAAAAAGATAAAGAATCAGTAGCTGAGTTTAATGTTCTTCAAAAGATTAAACCAGTCCTAGAAGATGGAAAATCAGCTCGAACTATTGAATTTACAGATGAAGAACAAAAAGTTGTCAAAGGTCTCTTCCTTTTGACGACTAAACCAGTGCTCTATGTTGCCAATGTGGATGAGGATGTTGTTTCAGAACCTGACTCTATCGACTATGTTAAACAAATTCGTGAATTCGCAGAGACAGAAAATGCTGAAGTAGTCGTTATTTCTGCGCGTGCTGAGGAAGAAATTTCTGAGTTAGACGAAGAAGATAAGCAAGAGTTTCTTGAAGCACTTGGTTTGACAGAGTCAGGCGTTGACAAGTTGACTCGTGCAGCTTACCACTTACTTGGATTGGGAACTTACTTCACAGCTGGTGAAAAAGAAGTTCGCGCTTGGACCTTTAAACGTGGTATGAAGGCTCCTCAAGCAGCTGGTATTATCCACTCAGACTTTGAAAAAGGATTTATTCGTGCAGTAACTATGTCATATGAGGATCTAGTGAAATATGGATCTGAAAAGGCTGTAAAAGAAGCTGGGCGCTTGCGTGAAGAAGGAAAAGAATATATCGTTCAAGATGGCGATATCATGGAATTCCGCTTTAATGTCTAATAATATTTAACAAATAGTGTCAATTAGGTTGGAAAAAAATTCCAACCCTTTTGGCTTTTGAAAGGAAAAATAAATGACCAAATTACTTGTAGGATTAGGAAATCCAGGAGATAAATATTTTGAGACCAAACACAATGTTGGATTTATGTTGATTGACCAACTAGCGAAGAAACAGAATGTCACTTTTACACACGATAAGATATTTCAAGCTGACCTAGCATCCTTTTTCCTAAATGGAGAAAAAATTTATCTGGTCAAACCAACGACATTTATGAATGAAAGTGGAAAAGCGGTTCATGCTTTATTGACTTATTATGGTTTGGATATTGAAGATTTACTCATCATTTACGATGACCTTGACATGGAAGTTGGGAAAATTCGTTTAAGAGCAAAAGGTTCAGCAGGTGGTCATAATGGTATCAAGTCTATTATTCAACATATTGGAACCCAAACCTTTAATCGTGTTAAAATTGGAATCGGAAGACCTAAAAATGGCATGTCAGTTGTTCACCATGTTTTGAGTACCTTTGACAAGGATGATTATATTGGTATTTTACAGTCTATTGACAAAGTTGACGATTCTGTAAACTACTATTTACAAGAGAAAAACTTTGAAAAAACGATGCAGAGGTATAACGGATAAATGGTGACCTTATTAGATTTATTCTCAGAAAATGATCAGATAAAAAAATGGCATCAAAATCTGACAGATAAGAAAAGACAATTAATCTTAGGCTTGTCAACTTCTACAAAAACTTTAGCAATTGCTAGTAGTTTGAGACAGGAAGATAAGATTGTGTTATTGACGTCAACTTATGGAGAAGCCGAAGGACTTGTTAGTGATCTTATATCTATCTTGGGTGAGGAACTTGTCTATCCATTTTTGGTAGATGACTCCCCTATGGTCGAGTTTTTGATGTCTTCACAAGAAAAAATCATTTCACGGGTTGAAGCCTTGCGTTTTTTGACTGATTCATCTAAGAAAGGGATTTTAGTTTGTAATATCGCAGCAAGTCGATTGATTTTACCGTCTCCCAATGCATTTAAAGATAGTATTGTAAAAATAACAGTTGGTGAAGAATATGACCAACACGCACTTATCCATCAGTTAAAAGAGATAGGCTATCGAAAAGTTACGCAAGTACAAACTCAGGGAGAGTTTAGTATACGAGGAGATATTTTAGATATTTTTGAAATATCCCAGTTAGAACCTTGCCGAATTGAGTTTTTTGGTGATGAAATTGATGGTATTAGGTTATTTGAAGTCGAAACACAATTATCGAAAGAAAATCAGACAGAACTCACTATCTTTCCAGCTAGTGATATGTTTTTGAGAGAAAAGGATTATCAACGAGGACAGTCAGCTTTAGAAAAACAAATTTCAAAAACGTTATCACCGATTTTGAAATCCTATCTAGAAGAAATTCTTTCAAGTTTTCACCAAAAACAAATACATTCAGATTCACGGAAGTTTTTATCTTTGTGCTATGAAAAGACATGGACTGTCTTTGACTATATTGAAAAAGATACCCCAGTATTCTTTGATGATTATCAGAAATTGATGAATCAGTATGAAGTCTTTGAAAGGGAGTTAGCACAATACTTTACAGAAGAATTACAGAACAGTAAAGCATTTTCTGAGATGCAGTATTTTGCAGATACAGAGCAAATCTATAAAAAACAGAGTCCGGTTACCTTTTTCTCTAATCTGCAAAAGGGGTTAGGCAATCTCAAGTTTGACCAAATTTATCAATTTAATCAATATCCTATGCAGGAGTTTTTCAATCAATTTTCTTTTCTAAAAGAAGAAATTGAGCGATACAAAAAAATGGATTATACTATTATCCTGCAGTCTAGCAATTCAATGGGAAGTAAAACATTGGAGGATGTTTTAGAGGAATACCAGATTAAATTGGATTCTAGAGATAAGTCAAGTGTTTGTAAAGAATCTGTAAACTTAATTGAGGGTAATCTCAGACATGGTTTTCATTTTGTAGATGAAAAGGTTTTATTGATAACTGAACATGAGATTTTTCAAAAGAAATTGAAACGTCGTTTTCGAAGACAACATGTTTCAAACGCAGAGAGATTAAAAGATTACAATGAACTTGAAAAAGGAGATTACGTTGTTCACCATATCCATGGAATTGGTCAATATCTAGGGATTGAAACAATTGAAATCAAAGGGATTCACCGTGATTATGTCAGTGTTCAATACCAAAACGGGGATCAAATCTCTATCCCAGTGGAACAGATTCATCTACTTTCCAAATACGTTTCAAGTGACGGTAAAGCTCCTAAACTCAATAAATTAAATGACGGTCATTTCAAAAAAGCCAAGCAAAAAGTTAAGAACCAGGTAGAGGATATAGCTGACGATTTAATCAAACTTTATTCTGAGCGCAGCCAGTTGAAGGGTTTTGCTTTCTCAGCTGATGATGAGGATCAACATGCTTTTGATGATGCCTTCCCTTATGTTGAAACGGATGATCAACTTCGTAGTGTTGAGGAAATCAAGAGAGATATGCAGGCTTCTCAGCCAATGGATCGACTTTTAGTTGGGGATGTTGGTTTTGGAAAGACTGAAGTTGCTATGCGTGCAGCCTTTAAGGCAGTCAATGATCACAAACAGGTTGTCGTCTTAGTTCCGACGACGGTTTTAGCGCAACAGCACTATACGAATTTTAAGGAACGATTCCAAAATTTTGCAGTTAATATTGATGTATTGAGTCGCTTTAGAAGTAAAAAAGAGCAGACTGAAACACTTGAAAAATTGAAAAACGGTCAAGTTGATATTTTGATTGGAACCCATCGTGTTTTGTCAAAAGATGTTGTGTTTGCTGATTTGGGCTTGATGATTATTGATGAGGAACAGCGATTTGGTGTCAAGCATAAGGAAACCTTGAAAGAACTGAAAAAACAAGTAGATGTCCTGACCTTGACAGCAACGCCAATTCCTCGTACCCTTCACATGTCTATGTTGGGAATCAGAGATTTGTCTGTTATT
Source organism: Streptococcus mitis (assembly GCF_019929545.1). Classification (GTDB taxonomy): domain Bacteria; phylum Bacillota; class Bacilli; order Lactobacillales; family Streptococcaceae; genus Streptococcus; species Streptococcus mitis_BU. Next base: position 7,091 of record NZ_JAHZPT010000022.1, on the reverse strand, counting down.
GAAACTCCGCCGACTAATCGTTATCCAGTGCAAACCTATGTTTTAGAAAAGAATGATAGTGTGATTCGTGATGCTGTATTGCGTGAAATGGAACGTGGAGGTCAAATTTACTATCTTTACAATAAAGTTGACACAATTGACCAGAAGGTTTCAGAATTACAGGAGTTGATTCCAGAGGCTTCGATTGGGTATGTTCATGGGCAAATGAGTGAGATTCAGTTAGAAAATACTCTACTGGATTTCATTGAAGGTCAGTATGATATTTTGGTGACAACTACCATTATTGAGACAGGAGTGGACATTCCAAATGCCAATACTTTATTTATTGAAAATGCGGATCATATGGGCTTGTCAACCTTGTATCAGTTAAGAGGAAGAGTCGGTCGTAGTAATCGTATTGCTTATGCCTATCTCATGTATCGTCCAGAAAAATCAATCAGTGAAGTCTCCGAGAAGAGATTAGAAGCGATTAAAGGATTTACAGAATTGGGCTCTGGATTTAAGATTGCAATGCGAGATCTTTCGATTCGTGGAGCAGGAAATCTTTTAGGAAAATCCCAGTCTGGTTTCATTGATTCTGTTGGTTTTGAATTGTATTCGCAGTTATTGGAGGAAGCTATTGCTAAACGACATGGTAATGGGAATACAAGAACCAAAGGAAATACCGAATTGATTTTACAAATTGATGCCTATCTTCCTGATACTTATATTTCAGACCAACGACATAAGATTGAAATTTATAAAAAAATTCGTCAAATTGACAACCGTGTCAACTATGAAGAGTTACAAGAAGAGTTGATGGACCGATTTGGAGAGTACCCAGACGTAGTAGCCTATCTTTTAGAGATTGGTTTGATTAAGTCTTATCTTGACAAGGTCTTTGTTCAACGTGTGGAACGAAAAGAAAATAAGATTACAGTTCAATTTGAAAAAATTACTAAGCGATTGTTCTTGGCTCAAGATTATTTTAAAGCTTTATCCGCAACGAACTTAAAAGCAGCCATAGCTGAGAATAAGGGATTAATGGAAGTTGTATTTTATGTTCGAAACAAGAAGGACTATGAAATTTTAGAAGGTATGCTCATTTTTGGAGAAAGTTTATTAGAGATAAAAGTGTCGAAAGAAGGCAATTCCCTTTAACATTTTTCTTCTATAAAGTAGATAAAAATGATACAATAATAATTTGAGGTAATAAAAATGAGATTAGACAAATATTTAAAAGTATCAAGAATTATCAAGCGTCGTACAGTCGCAAAAGAAGTAGCAGATAAAGGTAGAATCAAGGTAAATGGAATCTTGGCAAAAAGTTCAACGGATTTGAAAGTTAATGACCAAGTTGAAATTCGTTTTGGAAATAAGTTGCTACTTGTAAAAGTACTGGAGATGAAAGATAGTACAAAAAAAGAAGATGCAGCAGGCATGTATGAAATTATCAGTGAAACACGGGTAGAAGAAAATGTCTAAAAATATCGTACAATTGAATAATTCTTTTATTCAAAATGAACACCAACGTCGTCGCTATCTGATGAAAGAACGACAAAAACGGAATCGTTTCATGGGTTGGGTTCTTATTTTGATGATTTTATTGTTCATTTTACCAACTTATAATCTTGCTCAAAGCTATCATCAATTACTCCAAAGACGTCAACAGTTATCAGACTTGCAAACTCAGTATCAAACCTTGAGTGAGGAAAAGGAGAAAGAGACAGCTTTTGCCACAAAGTTGAAAGATGAAGATTACGCTGCTAAATACATGCGTGCAAAATATTATTATTCTAAGAATCGGGAAGCTGTTTATACGATTCCTGACTTGCTCCCAAGGTGATAAAATGGAAAATTTATTAGACGTAATTGAGCAATTTTTGAGTCTATCGGATGAAAAGTTGGAAGAGTTGGCTGATAAAAATCAATTATTGCGTTTACAAGAAGAAAAGGAAAGGAAGAATGCGTAAGTTCTTAATTATTTTGTTGCTACCGAGTTTTTTGACTATTTCAAAAGTCGTTAGCACAGAAAAAGAAGTCGTCTATACTTCGAAAGAAATTTATTACCTTTCACAATCTGACTTTGGTATTTATTTTAGAGAAAAGCTAAATTCTCCTATGGTTTATGGAGAAGTTCCTGTTTATGCGAATGAAGATTTAGTGGTAGAAACTGGAAAATTGACTCCCAAAACAAGTTTTCAAATAACCGAGTGGCGCTTAAATAAACAAGGAATTCCAGTGTTTAAGTTATCCAACCATCAATTTATTGCTGCGGACAAACGATTTTTATATGATCAATCAGAGGTAACTCCAACAATAAAAAAAGTATGGTTAGAATCTGATTTTAAACTGTACAATAGTCCTTATGATTTAAAAGAAGTGAAATCATCCTTATCAGCTTATTCGCAAGTATCAATTGATAAGACCATGTTTGTAGAAGGAAGAGAATTTCTACATATTGATCAGGCTGGATGGGTAGCTAAAGAATCAACTTCTGAAGAAGATAATCGGATGAGTAAAGTTCAAGAAATGTTATCGGAAAAATATCAGAAGGATTCATTTTCTATTTATGTTAAGCAACTGACTACTGGAAAAGAGGCTGGTATCAATCAAGATGAAAAGATGTATGCAGCTAGTGTTTTAAAACTACCTTATCTCTATTATGCGCAAGAAAAAATAAATGAAGGTCTTTATCAGTTAGATACGACTGTAAAATACATATCTGCAGTCAATGATTTTCCAGGTTCCTATAAACCAGAAGGAAGTGGTAGTCTTCCTAAAAAAGAGGATAATAAAGAGTATTCTCTAAAGGATTTAATTACGAAAGTATCAAAAGAATCTGATAATGTAGCTCATAATTTATTGGGATATTACATTTCAAACCAATCTGATGCCACATTTAAATCCAAGATGTCTGCTATTATGGGAGATGATTGGGATTCAAAAGAAAAATTGATTTCTTCTAAAATGGCTGGGAAAGTTATGGAAGCTGTTTATAATCAAAATGGATTTGTATTGGATTCTTTGACTAAAACAGATTTTGATAATGAGAGAATTACCAAAGGTGTTTCTGTTAAAGTAGCTCATAAAATTGGAGATGCGGATGAATTTAAGCATGATACAGGTGTTGTCTATGCAGATTCTCCATTTATTCTTTCTATTTTCACTAAAAATTCTGATTATGATACGATTTCTAAGATAGCCAAGGATGTTTATGAGGTTCTAAAATGAGGAAACAAGATTTTTTAAATCATTTTCTCAAGAAGGGATATTTCAAAAAGCATGCTAAGGTGATGCTAGCTCTTTCTGGTGGATTAGATTCTATGTTTCTATTTAAGGTGTTATCTACGTATCAAAAAGAGTTAGAAATTGAATTGATTCTAGCTCATGTGAATCATAAGCAGAGAGTAGAATCAGATTGGGAAGAACAGGAATTAAGGAAGTTAGCTGCTGAAGCAGAGCTTCCTATTTATATCAGCAATTTTTCAGGAGAATTTTCAGAAGCACGTGCTCGACATTTTCGTTATGATTTTTTTCAAGAGGTCATGAAAAAGACAGGTGCGACAGCTTTAGTCACTGCCCACCATGCTGATGATCAGGTGGAAACGATTTTAATGCGCTTGATTCGAGGAACTCGTTTGCGCTATCTATCAGGAATTAAGGAGAAGCAAGTAGTCGGAGAGATAGAAATCATTCGTCCCTTCTTGCATTTTCAGAAAAAAGACTTTCCACCAATTTTTCACTTTGAAGATACATCAAATCAGGAAAATCATTATTTTCGCAATCGTATTCGAAATTCTTATTTACCAGAATTAGAAAAAGAAAATCCTAGATTTAGAGATGCAATCTTAAGCATCGGCAATGAAATTTTAGATTATGACCTAGCTATAGCTGAATTATCAAAGAATATTGATGTGGAAAATTTACAACAGTTATTTTCTTATTCTGAGTCAACACAAAGAGTTTTACTTCAAACTTATCTGAATAGTTTTCCAGATTTGAATCTTACAAAAGCTCAGTTTGAAGAAGTTAGACAAATTTTAAAAACTAAAAGCCAGTATCGTCATCCGCTTAAAAATGGTTATGAATTAGTAAAAGAGTATCAACAGTTTCGGATTTGTAAAATCAGTCCTCAGTCTGATGAAAAGGAAGATGAACTTGTGTTACACTATCAAAATCAGGTATCTTATCAAGGATATTTATTTTCCTTTGGACTTCCTTTAGATGGTGAATTAATTCAGCAGGTACCTGTTTCACGGGAAACATCAATACACATTCGTCATCGAAAAACAGGAGATTTTTTGATTCAAAATGGGCATAGAAAAAAACTCAGACGTCTATTTATTGATTTGAAAATCCCTATGGAAAAGCGAAAATCAGCTCTGATTATTGAGCAATTTGGTGAAATTGTCTCAATTTTGGGAATTGCGACCAGTAATTTGAGTAAAAACACGAAAAATGATATAATGAACACTGTACTTTATATAGAAAAAATAGATAGGTAAAAAAAATGTTAGAAAACGATATTAAAAAAATCCTCGTTTCACACGATGAAATTACAGAAGCTGCTAAAAAATTAGGTGCCCAACTCACTAAAGACTATGCAGGAAAAAATCCAATCTTAGTTGGGATTTTAAAAGGATCTATTCCTTTTATGGCTGAATTAGTCAAACATATCGACACACATATTGAAATGGACTTCATGATGGTTTCTAGCTATCATGGTGGAACAGCAAGTAGCGGTGTCATCAATATCAAGCAAGATGTAACTCAAGACATCAAAGGAAGACATGTTTTATTTGTAGAAGATATCATTGATACAGGTCAAACTTTGAAGAATTTGCGAGATATGTTTATTGCAAGAGAAGCAGCTTCTGTTAACATTGCAACCTTGTTGGATAAACCAGAAGGACGTGTTGTAGAAATTGAGGCTGACTATACCTGCTTTACTATCCCAAATGAGTTTGTAGTAGGTTATGGTTTAGACTACAAAGAAAATTATCGTAACCTTCCTTATGTTGGAGTATTGAAAGAAGAAGTGTATTCAAATTAGAAAGAACAATTTTTAATGAAAAAACAAAATAATGGTTTAATTAAAAATCCTTTTCTATGGTTATTACTTATTTTTTTCCTAGTTACAGCTTACCAGTATTTTAGTACAGGTAGTGTTGCAGGGAAAAGTGAGCAAATTAATTATACAGAATTGGTAAAAGAAATTACCGATGACAATGTAAAAGAATTGACTTACCAACCAAATGGCAGTGTTATCGAGGTTTCAGGTGTTTATAAAAATCCTAAAACAAGTAAAGAAGAAACAGGCATTCAGTTCTTTTCTCCTTCTGCTACAACAGTAGAGAAATTTTCAAGTATTATTCTTCCTTCAGATACTACAGTATCAGAATTGCAAAAGCTTGCTTCTGACCATAAAGCGGAAGTAACTATTAAGCATGAAAGTTCGAGTGGTATGTGGATTAATATTCTTGTATCCATTGTACCATTCGGTATTCTATTCTTCTTCCTATTCTCTATGATGGGAAATATGGGAGGAAATAATAGCCGTAACCCGATGAGTTTTGGACGTAGTAAGGCTAAAGCTGCAAATAAAGAAGATATTAAAGTAAGATTTTCAGATGTTGCTGGAGCTGAGGAAGAAAAACAAGAACTAGTTGAAGTTGTTGAATTTTTAAAAGATCCAAAACGATTTACAAAACTTGGAGCCCGTATTCCAGCAGGTGTTCTTTTGGAGGGACCTCCGGGAACAGGTAAAACTTTGCTTGCTAAAGCAGTCGCCGGAGAAGCAGGTGTACCATTCTTTAGTATTTCAGGTTCTGACTTTGTAGAAATGTTTGTCGGAGTTGGAGCTAGTCGTGTTCGTTCTCTTTTTGAAGATGCCAAAAAAGCAGCACCAGCTATTATCTTTATCGATGAAATTGATGCTGTTGGACGTCAACGTGGAGTTGGTCTTGGCGGAGGAAATGACGAACGTGAACAAACCTTGAACCAACTTTTGATTGAGATGGATGGTTTTGAAGGAAATGAAGGGATTATCGTCATTGCTGCGACAAACCGTTCAGATGTACTTGACCCTGCCCTTCTGCGTCCAGGACGTTTTGATAGAAAAGTCTTGGTTGGTCGCCCTGATGTTAAAGGTCGTGAAGCAATCTTGAAAGTTCATGCTAAGAACAAGCCTTTAGCAGAAGATGTTGATTTGAAATTAGTTGCCCAACAAACTCCAGGTTTTGTTGGTGCTGATTTAGAGAATGTATTGAATGAAGCAGCTCTAGTTGCTGCTCGTCGCAATAAATCAGTAATTGATGCCTCAGATATTGATGAAGCAGAAGATAGAGTTATTGCTGGTCCTTCTAAGAAAGATAAGACAGTTTCACAAAAAGAACGTGAATTGGTTGCCTACCATGAGGCAGGACATACCATTGTTGGTCTAGTCTTGTCGAATGCTCGTGTTGTGCATAAAGTTACCATCGTACCGCGTGGACGTGCCGGAGGATATATGATTGCACTTCCTAAGGAAGACCAAATGCTTCTTTCTAAAGAAGATATGAAAGAGCAATTGGCTGGTTTAATGGGTGGACGTGTAGCTGAAGAAATTATCTTTAACGTCCAAACTACAGGAGCTTCAAACGACTTTGAACAAGCGACACAAATGGCGCGTGCAATGGTTACAGAGTACGGTATGAGTGAAAAACTTGGCCCAGTACAATATGAAGGAAACCATGCTATGTTTGGTGCACAGAGTCCTCAAAAATCAATTTCAGAACAAACAGCTTATGAAATTGACGAAGAAGTTCGTTCATTATTAAATGAAGCACGAAATAAAGCTGCTGAAATCATCCAATCAAATCGTGAAACTCACAAGTTGATTGCAGAAGCATTATTGAAATACGAAACATTGGATAGTACACAAATTAAAGCTCTTTATGAAACAGGAAAGATGCCTGAAACCGTAGAAGAGGAATCTCATGCATTATCTTATGATGAAGTAAAGTCAAAAATGAATGACGAAAAATAACCCTGAGAGAGGCAAGACCTCTCTTTTTTGTGCAGTTGAGGAGGTAAAGGGGACAGAACGGGGAAAAGACCCGAATCAGCTT
>NZ_JAHZPT010000021.1:0-30743 GCF_019929545.1 Streptococcus mitis | reverse complement strand
ATCAAAAAAGAAAGGACGAAATGTGTCCTTTCTCGATCTTAGCTTTTCTTCAACCCACTACAGTTGACAAAGAGCCTCAAAAAATCACTGCCTTCCCCAGACAAACCTGAGGAAAACAGTGATTTAATTTTTAGGAATTAGGAATGAATACACGAAATCAATTGATCTTATGATTTTTTGTTTTTCAAGAATTCATCGTATTGTTTTTGCATTTCGTTCAATACTTTATCGTAAGCACCTTCAGATTTCAATTTTTCCATCAATTCTGGAATAGCTTTGTCTGGGTCTACAGTACCAGTGTTGATAGCTGTATCGAATTGTTGCATTGTATTAGAGATCGCAGAGATTTCAGATTTCACATTGTCAGTGTTAAAGATGAATCCAAGTGCTGGAGATTCTTTAGCTTCTGCCAATTGTTTCTTAGAATCTTCGATTTGTTGGTCTGTAACGTTTTCGTTGATGTAAAGGATCCAGTTGTTACCAGTGTTCCATCCACCCATGTGAGTGTTTCCTTTGTAGCCATCAAGGACTTTAACACGGTTTTCTTTACCTGGAATTTTTTCCCAGTTCTTGCCTTCTGGACCATAAACAAGACCATTCAAGAGTTCTGGGTTAGTGTTCAAGAGGTTCAACACTTCCATTGATTTTTCTTTGTTCTTAGAGTTGTTTGAGATAACAAAGTTAGCAACTTGTGTTGTTTGGTTTTTCTTGATGAAGTTAGTGATTGGTTTGATTTGGATGTCTTTGTTTGCAACACGTGAAAGCAAGCTGTTACCGTAGTCAGCTGGTCCTACTGTTTCTTCACGAACGAACCAAGTATCTTGTTGAAGGTCAAATGAAGTATCGCTTGTTGCTACGTCTTTTGGAATGTATCCAGCTTCATAGAATTTGTGAAGAGTCTTCAAGTGTTCTTTAAAGCGAGGCACTTCGTAACGGTTTACGATCTTAGTAGTGTCCCCTTCAAGGTCGATAACGAATGGAAGTCCATTTGGAACTGGGTAGTCAAAGTTATCAGATGGGATAAAGTTCTTAGTAACCGCAAATGGCACTACATCTGGAGCTTTTTCTTTGATTTGTTTCAAGACTGGTTCAAGTGTTTCATATGAAGTGACACCTGAAATATCGATACCGTATTTAGCAAGAAGAGTTCCGTTGAAGGCGAAGTTTTGAGATGATGCAACGTTGGCTGCAACTGGAACTGCGTAAATTTTACCGTTAATGCTGTTACCTTTGATGTAAGCTGGGTCAAGTGCTTTATAAAGCTCTGCTCCTTCTTTCTTATACAAGTCAGTCAAGTCAGCATAGGCACCTTTTTGAGCATTTACAACATAGTTAGATGCAAAGGCGATATCGTAGTTTTCACCAGATGATGTGATAACTGACATTTTCTTATCATAGTCACCCCATCCAAGATATTGGATATCCAATTTAGCACCAACTTTTTCACCGATGATTTTGTTAGCATTTTCTAGCAATTCATCCAAGTTATCTGGTTTGTCACCGATTTGGTACATTTTGATAACAGTTTTTTCACCTGAAGCTGAGTCAGCAGCTTTTTTGCTGTTACCTGAAAGGTTTCCACAAGCAGCGAGACCAGCAGCCAAAGCGACTACGCTAGCAGATGCAAAAGCATATTTTTTCCAGTTTTTCATGACAAAAACTCCTTTTTTTTATTTTTAAACTTATAAACAATGTAATGATCTTAACTTCACGCAAGGGAAGTTTGGAAATGAGAAATGATTTTTCTCGACAAGTACTATTCTTTCACACCACCGATAGTCAAACCTTTTACAAAGTAGCGTTGGAAGAATGGATACAAAATCGCGATTGGAAGTGTTGCCACCACAACCATGGCCATACGTCCTGTTTCTTTCGGTAGAGCAACTCCCAGTTGACCAGACAGGCCGACTGCTTTGGCGATGTAGTCCATATTTTGTTGGATTTGCATGAGCAAATATTGCAATGGATACAAGTTGTCACTCTTGATGTAAAGAAGGGCGTTGAACCAGTCATTCCAGAAACCAAGAGCTGTCAAAAGCGTGATGGTTGCGATACCTGGTAATGACAATGGCAAACAGATTTGGAAGAAAATCCGGGCCTCACTAGCACCATCGATACGAGCGGATTCTAGAATAGCTTCTGGAATGGTCTTCTTGAAGAAGGAACGCATCAAGATGATGTTAAATGGTGAGAGAAGCATTGGAACAATCAAGGCCCAAACTGTATCACCAAGTTGAAGTAAACGAGTTACCACGATATAGCCCGGTACCAAACCAGCGTTGAACAACATACTAAGAAGGGCAAAAATCGTAAAGAATCTGCGATACTTAAAGGTTGTCCGTGAAATAGCGTAGGCATAAGTTGTTGTGATAAAAACGTTTGTGATAGTCCCCACCACTGTTACAAAGACTGAGATGAAGAGGGCTTGGAGAATTTTATCCTTAAACTGTGCCAAAAACTCAAAACCGTCTAATCCAAATTGGGATGGGAAGAAGCTATATCCATTTTGGAGGATACTCTTTTCATCTGTCACCGAAATAACGATAACGAATACAAAGGGTAGGATACAAGAGAGGGCAACCAAACCAGAAATGGTACTAAAGAAGATATCCGCTTTCTTACTGAAGGAGTGAATGCCGACATTATCAATTTTTTCTTTTTTAATTTTCTTTTCTGCCATATTCTCCTCCTTTCTAGAACAAGGCTGAGTTTGGATCAACTCGTCTTGCCAGTAAGTTTGATAGGATAACCAGAATCAAGCCAACAACTGATTGGTAGAGACCTGCTGCTGAAGCCATCCCGATATCCGCTGTCTGAGTCAAGCCATTATATACATATACGTCCAAAACATTGGTTACGTTATAAAGCTGACCAGCATTGTGGGGGATTTGGTAGAAGAGACCAAAGTCTGCACGGAAGATGTTTCCGACTGCAAGGATGGTCAATACAGTTACCAATGGTGTCAACTGCGGAATGGTTACATTGCGAATTCGTTGCCATTTGCTGGCCCCATCCACTGTCGCTGCTTCGTAGTAGGTTGGATCAATTCCCATGATTGTCGCATAGTACATGACACTGCTATATCCAAAACCTTTCCAAATACCTAGGAAAAGTAGAAGATATGGCCAGATGCCCAAGTCAGCGTAGAAATTGACTTCCTTCATTCCGATAGATTCTAGGAAATGGTTGAATACCCCTTTATCAATGTTTAGGAAGGCATCTGTAAAGAAACTGATGATAACCCAAGACAAGAAGTAAGGGAACAACATAGAAGTTTGGAAAATCTTAACCATTCTCTTAGAACGGAGTTCACTGAGGATGATAGCAATCCCTACAGATACAATCAAACCGATAAAGATAAAGCCGAGATTGTAGAGGACAGTATTTCGTGTGATAATAAAGGCGTCTTTTGAACTAAACAAGAATCTGAAATTATCGAGTCCGACCCATTTACTATTCACGATACTATCTATAAATCCATTACTGGTCATGTGGTAGTCTTTAAAGGCAACCACGTTCCCAAATACTGGAATGTAGAAGAATAGAATCAACCAGAGTGCCCCTGGCAAAACCATTAAGAGAAAGATCCAGTTGTCTCTCAAGGTTTTTGAAAACTTATTCATAATTTCCTCCCTTTTTTATTTTGATATCCATCTAAAAATTCCTTTTTAGACTTTTGATAACGATTACATTATTAGTATACTCCTATTTGAAGGTTAGGTTAAACTACTAATTATAGAAAAAACTCCACAAATTATTTTATGTGGAGTACTTTTTTAAGAAAGGGATGTTTCACGGGAAACACTCTGCCCAAGGCAAGGTGTTCTTGTTTTTATACTCAATGAAAATCAAAGAGCAAACTAGGAAGCTAGCCGCAGGTTGCTCAAAACACTGTTTTGAGGTTGTAGACGGAAGCTGACGTAGTTTAAAGAGATTTTCGAAGAGTATTAAGTTGTATAAATCGTTGAAGCTGTCGCAATGGTATGCCACTGGTTGGCTGTTGTGGCTGCGAAATCCTTATCTGCGTAAAAGTCAGTAAACGGTAAGATTTCCACTTCTAGCTCATCGATACGGTCCAGCTGACCTGCCAGATAAGCCTCAATGCGACTTTCTGCGCGTTTGATGCGTTGCAAGAGTCCGCCCATACGGATATCGACCGTATCCAAGCCAAAGACCTTGTTTTCTTTCAGCCATTGGTGACTAAAGAGGGCATGGAAGTCTTCAATTTGGCTTCTAAGTTTTGGTAATTCTTGTCTGGCGATTTCTTGCAGACTTTCTTTATCGTTTGTTTGGTAGGCCTGACGGATGCGTCTTCCCACATCCACTTTGCTACTTAAAATGGAATTCAACTGGGCCTGAGTTTCAAAGAGATAGGAATAGTTCCCAGCTTTTTCTTTAATGTTAGCGAGCATCTCAGCAGCCTGAGCGAAGTGCAGTTTGTCCTGTTCAGGTGTCATGTGCTGGTCAAGGATCGGACAGAGAACATCCTGATAAAAGACATAGCGGTTGGGATTGATGCCACTGAGATTGCCTGGTAGATCTGGCAAGAGGTTAGCAAGGTCAATCTGCATGAAATCCTCAACTGATAGGCCTGTATTGGTCTGGAAATGAGCAGACAAACGGTCTAGGTCATTGCGGTAGCAGAGTTCTGCCCAGATTTGCAAGCTTGGGAGAATAGAAAACTGGGCAGTTTCACCACCATTATCCCCCCAACCAGTTACGATGACTTCTTTGATATCATTAGCACGACAGGCTTTATTGGCTTCAAGAGCGATGAGACGGCTGAAATGGTTATTGGGTGTGAAACCAATCCACTTCCAAGCTCCCCCTGCAAAGGCGATATCTTGGCTAATCTTGTGGTGATTACGGAAGTTGCGATTGTATTTTTCCTCACTATCCTGATAATAGTCCCAGTAAACCAAGGTCACACGATCTTTGAGACGGTCTAGGTAGACACGCGTTTCCTCTGGAATTTCCACATCACGGTCGTACTGGCCATCTGTTGACATAAGTTTAAAGAACATATCGCTCCACATCTGGCAGTGGAAACCATATTTGTCAGCAATATCCAGCACGCGCTCCAAGTGTTGGCACATGAGGAGACTACGGTCCACAACACCGTTTAAGATGAGATAGCGTCCCAAACCAACCAAGTGGGCTTCGTCCATGCCGATATTGACCTTGCGAGTCTTCAGTTTAGATAGAGTAGCAAACATGCCATCAATCAGGTTATAAACCTTTTCTTCGCCAATGAGGAGAATGTCCTCTACATCACGGAGCTCCTGCACTTCCTTGACACCCCATTTAACGAAGGCAGACAAGTGGGCCAAGGTCTGGATACATGGCACAAAGGTCATATCAAACTGCTGGGCATAGGATTCGATTTCCTGCAATTCCTCAGCTGAGTAGGCTCCACGGAAATAGCCAAAGTAAGGCTGCCCCTCAATCTGGTAGGTATCTTCCATGTAGAGCTCAAAGGTTGAATAACCCATGAGAGCCAAGACCTCAATCATCTGCTTGGCAGAAGTCACATTCAGCACCGCATTTCGTGAGCAGTCTGCCATGTAGGCTAAATCTTCATATGCTGCCTGTTCTTCAATCTCGACCTTGTCAGATTCTGCTAGAGCCGTTGCCAACAAGGACAAGGCGCGATAGAGTTGGTGGGGTTTGCGGTAGGTCAATTGATAATGACCACCCTCACCCTTGATAGAGATAGAGGCTTGGTCAGACTGAGCGACTGCTACCTCTACATCTGGAAGAGAAATGTGATTTTTTAATACTTCAATAGCTTGCGCTTGTTTGTCACTAATTCCTGTAAATCTTACCATTGATTTTCCTCCTGTAACCAGTTGACAAGGGCACCGTAGAGATTGGCATCTGCATGATAGGTGCAAGCTTGAATCACTGGAGCAATTGTATATTCTTCATATCTTTCCACAAAGGAGGCAACTGCTTTTTGCACCCCTTTGATAAAATCTGGATTTTGACTGATAGAGCCTCCCAGGCTAATGACATCTGGATCAATCAGATACTGAATATTGAGCAGTCCTTGCGCCAGATTACGGTTCATGCGCTCAATGGCTTCTTGACAAAGGGCATTTCCTGCTGCAGCCTCTTGGTAAATCTTGCGACCGTCCCAATCAGTCTGACCAGATTTTTCAATCACGTAGCGCACCATATTTCCAGTTGACGCTAGTTGCGACCAGTTGTTGAGCTTTTCAGCAGGGGCAAGAGTTGTCATGTAGCCAAATTCCCCACCCAGACCGTGGCGACCTCGATGAAGTCTACCATTGATAATCATAGCTCCGCCAATCCCTGTCCCAATCACGACACAAGCTGCATTTTCAAGTTCTGGATGAGCTAGTAATTCACTGAGTCCAACGCAGTTTGCATCATTTTCTAAATGGATAGGTAGCTGAGAAGAGCTAAACACCTCATACCAAGAAAAGCCGTGGATATAAGGCACCGCACTAAAGCCATCAATCACACCTGTCTCTTGATTGACCGCACCTGGAACACTCATAGCAATCCCACTATAATCCTGTTCTGACAAGCGTTGGTCCAACCAAGCTAGTAAGTCCTCCAAGTTTTCAGGCGTTGGAATGCTTGTCTTATTCAGTATTTTCCCATCAGGAGTCAGATTGGCAAACTTAATCCCAGTCCCTCCGATATCAATCGTTGCAATGGTCATTGTTTTTACCATAAAAGGGGCGAATCAGCAGTTAGTTCTTACCTTTTCGCCCCTCCTTTCTCTTTATGTTTACTTTTTGAAATTAAATTTCTTCTTTTTTGATGAATTCTGTACGAATCTCTTGTGGAGAAATGAGGCCTCTATGAACTGGGTATGGTCGTTCCAGTAGGTCCAGGAAGAGATGTTGACTTTCCGGTACACGTACATTTTCACTACACATATTGTAGTAACGAAGCACATAGCCTTCTTCATTTTCAGCTACCTTAAAGGCTGTTGGACAGATTTGCGGTATGCTGAGAACAGAATGGCTCAAGAGGCTACCAGTCCCAGCAACACTTCCTTCTTGTTTAGCAAGCTGAAGACTAGTAAATGGTGTTTGAAAGGCTTTGGCACGACGGAAGGCTGAGAAGCGTTCTTGGGCTTGGTGGCATTCAATCGCAAATTCGACTTCAAACTCACGCAAGCATTGAGCTTCTGGTGTTGGGAAGTAGCCCCAGTCACCCAACTCACCTGATGCACGCAAAATAGTCACTGCAATAGTGTCGTCTCCAAGGATTTCGTATTCATTCAATCCCTTGTTGGATACAGTCACACCTTTTTCATCGTCATACAGACTAACAAAGGCTTGTTGGTGTTGAGGATTTTCAGGATTTTCCCATGAAGCAGCTGGTTTGTTTGGCCGTGTCACCACCTCATAGATGCTTTCAGAATCATTGCTTGGACGCGTGTTGTGAGTCTTGACCAAGAGACGGATACGGTGATCCTTGGCAGTGTTAGTAAAGCGAGTCTTGCAACGAATTTGTGGATTGTCAACAAAGACAGTCATCTCAGTTTCAAGAGGAATACTTGTCAATTCTTCTGAACGTCCAGCTTCACGCTTCATAAACTCGATGATGCCTTTTTGCTCTTCTTCTAGCTTTTCATCGGCACTGACAGGCACAGTCAATTCATGTTTGAGCAAAATCTTAGCGTAGCGAGCTGTGTTTTCCAAGACCTCGTAGCCCTTAAGCTCTGCATAGATTGGCTCTGTTCCTTTTGGTTGGAAATAGATATACTCGTTTCCGATGTCACCACGGTCTTCGAAGCGGATAAAGTCTTCATAGGCTTCGTGAGTTGTCTTATCATAGACTGTGATGTTGTCATCCACACTCACCGTTACAAATGGCGTATCAATCACTCCGTTTTGGTAAATACCGTCGCGGTGTTCTTGCTCTCCTTCCAGCAATTGGAAGGTTGTCCAAGAAAGTGGCGCTAGGTGAACTGGAATGGTCACGCGCACTTGTCGAGCGATACGAGCTTGGCGGAACTTGTCTTTTGGTAAATCGTACTCAAAATTAGCCCCAAGGTCTTCGATTTTAGCCTCTACAGGACGCCCATCCAAATCCTCCACACGGTAGCTTGGCAAGGTAAGAGTAGCCATCTTCTTGTAGCCTTCTGTTGGGTGCAATTCCTTGAAATCACAAACCGCAACATCAATCACTGTGCTGACCGTATCGACCTTATCATGCAAGCCTGTGTTAATGACAGTAAAGAGATAATCACTTTGAGCCTTAGACGTAGCAATTTTACCCTTCCACTCATTAAGAAGATTGCTCTTAACAAAGGTTCCGACTTGGTTAACCTTGGCAAAACGAGTTTCCATCTCACGGTGAACTTCGTCCACGCTACAGCCACAGATACTATCATGCGGCGCATTCTGCAAAAGTGTTTTCCAAGCATAGGTCAACTGGTCCTTGTGGTTATGACCACCAGTGATAATAGTCAAGGGTTCTACAACTTGCTCTAGGAGGTTACTATTTTCTTGGAAGGATTGTTTGAGATAAATACGAGATGAAGAAGTGTTGGCAAGTGTGTACCAGCCATCTGTTTCCTGACTGGTCAACTCACCTGTAACCGTTGATAACTGCTCTGGTAGGGCACTTTCCACGGCTTGGACATATTCATCAAAAGAACTATGAACAAAGGTTACATCTGGGAAGAGTTCATTTGCCACACGAATGGCTTCACTCAAATTTTTCTGGACAGGCTGATGGTCACAACCGTTCATCATCAACCACTGGTTGGTCGAAGCATAGTCACGCACGTCTGCCAGTTTTTGTTTCCAGAAGGTCAAGGCCTCTTCTTTATCAACTGGGATTTCATTCCCATTACTGTACCAGTTGGCAAAGAGAATCCCGAGGACACGACTTCCGTCCGCACCCTGCCAGTACATTTCTGAAAACTGAGAAGTAAACTGCTCATCTTCGAGGACTTGGTTATCAAATCCAATCGGCTTCACACCACGACCAAAAGCGGCCACGTGAATGCCTGATTTTTGAAGAATTTGAGGCGCTTGTCCCATATTTCCAAAGGTATCTGGGAAGTAACCAATCTGAGTAGATTTGCCCCATTTTGCAGCTTCCTGCTGACCAATCAAGGTATTGCGGACATTGGCTTCACTTGAAATCAAGTAATCATCCTGCAAGATATAAAAGGGACCAATTTTCAATTTTCCTTCGTCGATGTATCGTTGGACTTTGTCGCGATTTTCAGGGCGAATCTCCAAGTAGTCATCAAGGACAATGGTTTGACCATCCAAGTGGAAGCTCTTGAACTCAGGGTCATTTTCAAAGAGATCAAAGAGATTGTCAAATAATTCCACCAACTGCATACGGTGGCTTTCAAAAGGCAAGTACCACTCACGGTCCCAGTGACTATGTGAGATAATATGTACGACAACATTT
Organism: Streptococcus mitis; assembly: GCF_019929545.1. Taxonomy (GTDB): domain Bacteria; phylum Bacillota; class Bacilli; order Lactobacillales; family Streptococcaceae; genus Streptococcus; species Streptococcus mitis_BU. Next base: position 21,329 of record NZ_JAHZPT010000021.1, on the reverse strand, counting down.
TCCATGAAGTAAAACCTCATTCTAAATTTAAATTTTTATTGTTAACGTTTTTGGATGTAAGATTTGCTCAATCAAATTCAACAAATCACCAACAGTTTAACTCTAAATATTTTATTTATCAAGAATTTAACTATGATTTGAGATGAAATTTGAAAGAAGTATATATTTAGCTACTTTGTCTTGGTAAATTGGCTAAAAACAAGTAAAATCCTAGATTAACGAATATCCAGGTAATCCAAGACCAACTCACAGAACATCATGTTGGCCCAAGAGAACCATTCACGAGAGTAGAGCGTTGGGTCGTCCACGTGAAAGCTTTCGTGCATGACACCCGTCCCCCCATCGCAAGCAACCAGCTGATCCAGCAAGAATTTCTTCTCTGCCTTATCTCTTGTTGTCAAACCTTGGATAGAAAGGGCGATTGGCCAGATATAGCGATAGAAGGTATGAGAACTTCCGAGACCGCTAGCGTATTCTCCCTGATAGAAGTAAGGATTTTCTGGACTCAGAATGGTACGGCGAGTTGCTTGGTAAACTTCATCATCGACTGAACAGTAGCCCAGATAAGGCGCAGCCAACAAACTTGGTACATTTGGATCATCCATAATGCTAGCATTTCCCAAACCGTCTACTTCAAAGGCATAAATCTTTTCGCCCTTGCTGTTGCTTGTGTAGGCGTAATTTTCGATTCCTTCTTGGATTTCAGACTGGAGGCGCTTGGCATCAGCAATAATTCTCTGGCTATCAGCTAGGTTTAATGCTGCAAAGATTTCTTGCACATAACCCAAGACTACTACAACAAACATATTTGACGGAATCAAGTAACTATACTGGCAGCAGTCATCGCTCGGACGAAAAGCTGACCAAGTCATACCTGTCACTGCAAAATCAGGTCCAAAGCCATCATTTACCAGTGTATCTTCCTTACGGTCCGTATCTCGGACAAAACGATAAGGAGAATTGTTGTGGTCTTGTTCTACCGTCCACAGATGAAGAATTTCCTTGGTCGCTGTGACAAAAGTTTCATCAAATTGACTAGTATCGCCAGTCTCTTTCCAGAGGAGATAAGCCAACTGCAAAGGATAGCAAAGCGAGTCCACCTCATACTTGCGCTCCCAAATCCAGCCATTAAGGTCTGTGTGGTCAGTCTCGTGGTGCCCCTTCCAGTTTTCCTCAATGTTAAAAGAGTTGGCATATGGATCCTTGAGAATCAAGGTCATCTGACGTTTAACCAAACCTGCAATGGTCTGACGCAGGAGGTCATCTCTTTTAGCCACATGCAAGTAGGGTCTGAGTTGGGCTGTCGAGTCTCGAAGCCACATAGCAGGAATATCTCCTGTGAGCACAAAGGTTGAACCATCTTCTAGAATTGCAACCGTATTGTCCAAGGTGTCTGTATAGCAACGCTCGAAAACATCCACCCACTCTGGATGGTCCTTAGCCCGCTCTGCCACTTCATCTAGCCATTCTCTAACAATTTCTTTTGAATAAATCATCGTGCAGTATCCTCTTTCAAACAAGTTTCATTTTCAGTATATAGCTTTTGAGACAGAAAATACATACACAAATGATAGTCATTTTTCTACAAAATAGTTATCTTTGAAACTCCTTTTCTAAAGGTTATCTTTTTCTGATATAATGTAGAAAAACAGCTAAAGGAAAGACTATGAAACCACTACTTGAAACCATCGATACCCGCTTTGGAACTGCCAGCAAGCATGCCTTTTCTCGGGGAAATACCCTGCCATACACAGGCGTGCCTTTTGGGATGAATTACTTTGTACCCCAGACCAGTGACCAGGAGGGCTCTTGGTTTTTCGATCCGCATCTGCCTATCTTTCAGGGGATTCGTTTAACCCACCAGCCCAGCCCTTGGATTGGCGACTACTCTTGGCTCCTTCTGACACCTGTCACAGGCCAGATTAGTGGAGACAGTCTCTTTCACCGCCAGTCTTCTTATGATATCGAAAAGGCCTCTTTCCAACCTCATTATCTGAAGATTTTATCCCTGCGCTATCAGATTGAAAGCCAGCTTACACCGACTTGCTATGGTGCTTCTATTCGTTTGGAACAAAAGCAAGGCAAAGCCCTCTCCCTCTATCTTCACGCAGCAGATGAACTGACCGTGGAGCAAGTAGATAAGCGAACTCTTGCCCTGCGACAAGAAGGTAAAACTGAAACCAACAAAAATCCACTGATACTGTTCACTACCCTGCAAATGAATACGGATATCCTTGCTATCAACCAAGAAGGTGGAGACTGGCGAATCGACCTGGCAGATAGTCATGCTGAAATTCAGCTAGCGACTTCTTTCATCTCGCACTCTCAGGCTCTGCTTAATCTACCTCAAGAAGATTTTGATAACTGTAAAGCAAATGCACAAGCGGACTGGGAAAATCTCCTCCATCGTTTTGATGTTATAAAGACAGGAGAGGCTGACCGAACCTTCTTTGATCACTGCCTTTACAGACTCTTCCTCTTCCCACAGACTTTTTATGAGGTTGATGAATCAGGGCAAGCCATCCATATGGATCTGGCTACTGGAACTGTCAAGCCTGGTCTCCTCTTCAGCAGCAATGGTTTCTGGGATACCTTCCGAACCACCTTCCCCCTCTTTGCCCTTATCGTACCGGAGCACTATCACCGCTTCTTAGAAGGATTTCTCAATAGCTACCGCGATACTGGTTTCCTTCCAAAATGGCTGGCTCCAGATGAACGGGGTATGATGCCAGGTACACTTTTAGATGGTATTATCGCAGATAGCGCCTGCAAGGACATGGCCCCCGACCTAGAAGAAGAACTCCTCCAAGCCATGCTTGAAACAGCCAGCAAGGCCGACCCTCTCGGCATCAATGGTCGTCACGGACTAGCCCAATACCAAGAACTAGGCTACCTCTCTACCGACCACCACGAAAGCGTCAGCCACACCCTAGACTATGCCTATAGCGATTTTTGTATCGCAAGCTGTGCCCAAAAACTAGAGAAAATAGAAATCGCTGAAACCTACAAGGCCGCATCACAAAATTACCGCCATCTATTTGACGCTGAGACAGGTTACATGCGAGCGCGTGATGGTCAAGGCAACTTTCGCCCTGACTTCTCTCCTTATAGTTGGGGACGTGATTATGCCGAATGCTCTGCCATCCAAGCAACCCTAGGTGTCCTCCACGATATTCCAGGCTTGATCCAGCTTATGGGTGGAAAAGAAGCCTTTAGCAACTATCTTTTGAAAACCTGTCAAGATGCTCCCCTCTTTGAGACAACAGGCTATGGTTACGAGATTCACGAAATGAGCGAAATGGCTACTGCTCCTTTTGAACAACTCGCCATTTCTAACCAACCTAGCTTCCACATTCCTTATCTCTTCCGCCACAGCGATTACCCTGACTACACTGCCCTTCTCATCAAGACGCTCCGTCAGAAAGCTTTTCACCCAAGTTGGGAAGCCTATCCTGGCGATGAAGACAATGGCAGTCTCTCAGCCTGGTACATCTGGTCAGCTCTCGGTTTTTATCCGACCTGTCCAGGCAAACCAAGCTATGATCTTGGAATCCCTCTCTTTGACTACCTCCGAGTCTATCTCGCTAAAGAAGATAAATGGCTAGATATTCATACTGAGCAAAACCACAGCCACTTCAACTTTGTCAAAGAATGCCGACTGGATAAAACACTCGTATCAACTATTCAACATCAAGACCTCTTAAAAGCTGAACAACTAACCTTTACACTTAGCTGGTTACCAAGTCATCAGTAAACAAAAAGAACCTTCGCAGATGCGAAGGTTTTTCTTTTATGAAACTTGGACTAGAAGTTGATCCAGAAGCTGACCACCCACCGTTAGGTTCAGATAGAAATCCAAGGTTTTATCTCCTGCAAAATACAAGGTTGGAAGCGTCAATCTTTTTTCAGTCTCGCCAACTTGAAACTCAATAACTTGAATCTCATCCTGATAAGCGACACCATGTACCCCCGTCCCTGGTTGAATCGAAATCTTAGCTTCCAAAGGAGTATTACTTTCGCTACGTTCAATCCTAAAATGAAGAGTCTCTCCCTTTGCTACAGCTAGACTTTTTTCTGCAAATGCTAGTCCCTGAACAACTTCTTTTTGTGATAAGCTAGGAGTTTTATAGAGTGAAATCTTGGTCAATACAGGCTTAGATTGCGCCTCGGTAATCATCACGCGCACCTTCTGTGCCTCTACTAGCGGACCTCGCAAGAGACGCTTATGACCAACTGTAAAGCCCATGCCAAATTCTTGCCAGACACCGTCCACCTCTACTAGCACATGAAAAGCAGCGATTCGTTGCCCTAGCTTCAAATCTTCTCTTAACTCAATTACATCAAAAGTTTTAGGTGACCCTAAGTCGAGTTCTAACTGGATTGGCAAGCCTACGTCGCTTGCCCAAGAGCTAGTCTCAAGGCCGTCTGTCAAATGGCGACAAGCAAAGTCTGCGGAAAGAGCTGGACCAGATACCTCAGCTCCCAGAGCCAAGTCTTCTTTATAGAGCTCATTGCGATAGGTCGCAAATTCATAAAGTCGTTCAATATCCTTTGCATCAAAGAGCCCAGCTTGATTCGGCGGAATATTAAGCAAGAGTGGAGTTCCTCTCCCCACTGAGTGAAAGTAGATTTCCACCAACTCCTCAAGAGACTTAGGATCCTGCTCTTCATGGTAAAACCAACCCGGCCGAATAGAAACATCTGCCTCACCGATTGAAAAAATCGTGCCCGAGGGATCTCCGTGCTGAAGATAATCCAGCGCTGCTTCTGTTCCTAGTTTGTCAGGATTCACCTTTTGCCACATTGGATCACCTGCATACCCTCGTTCATTGCCAATCCAGCGTATACTGGTGCCTTCTGTTGAAAAAATTAAGCAATCGCCCTGCAGGTCACGAATGGTTTCAAACCATTTTTCAAATTCATAATTGACCTTTTGAGCACCCTCTCCTCTGGCACCATCCATCCAGACCTCAGCAAATTTTCCTGCATTGCCATAGGCAGGATTTGATAAGATTTCCTTCAACTGTGCCAGATAATAGGCATTATAGTCCGCTTCTCGCTCCACATGATAGAGAGGACTATGGGCATCCCACGGCGATAGGTAGACCCCCATGTCCATATCAAACTCTGTGGCAGCTTGGGATACTTCAAGGAGCAAATCTCCCTCTCCATTCCTCCAAGGACTGGCCTTGACCGAATAATCTGTGTGAGCTGTCGGATAGAGGACAAAGCCATCGTGGTGCTTGACCACCAAAATCAACTTTTTGAAGCCCGTTTCCTTGAGCACGCGAACCCACTCACGCGCATCTAACCTTGTCGGATTAAAGCGTTCAGGATCCTCCTGACCTGTCCCCCATTCCTGATCATAAAAGGTATTGGGCCCAAAATGGATAAATGCTGCTAGTTCATCCTCTAAATAAGCTAGCTGGGCCTGACTAGGCAAGGGCCCATGCGGTTTTATTTCTCTTACCATACTATTTCCTATCTACACTTTTCTTCACTTTTTTGGCATGTACTTGCAATTCTGTTAACGCTAGAGGGCTTGCCAAGCCTTCAAATCGAAGACGAAGGGCATAAGTCTCTACCTTATCAAATTCAAAACGAAGCTCTTCAGCCTTGTCGCTTGAAACTTTTTGGATAGCTGATACAGGGCGCCAATTCTCCTCTTGCTTGAGCAGAGAATCCTTATCCAAATGATTTGGAGTCCGAGGCAAGGCAGGCTCATTCCCTACATAATAATCGATATGGGTAGGATCCACCGCCACGTATTCTTGATTTTCGACATAATACAAGGTCACGTTATCCACAAATCGCGGTTTTAAAATGCCTGCATCTCCAAAAAGAATGCCCACGCTGACTTGCTCTGACTTGGTAATCCAAGTATTGGCTGTCGATTTTTTCCGAGCAATGACCTTGTCATTGAGGTAAGAGGCTGGATGATTTGGCTCTGAGTGAGAAGCAAAGACCAGAGGCAGGTTGGACCCTGTCCACTGATTGGAAATGACTTCTCCATCTACACTGGCATCTGTCACATGAATGGTGACTGTTGCTGGCAACTCACAGCCCGCTACCTGCCCTGTGAGCACACTTTCTCCTACCTGAGCATAGACTTGAGGTTCAAGTTCATCCCAAGTAACCTTGACCGTATCTCGTCTACCATCTGATAAGACTAGCTTGACTCGGTCTGGTAAGTGTGGGGCTTCCTTGACAAGCGTCCAAACCCTTTCAGGCTCAATAGCGGAAATCCCTTGGACACAAACCTGAGCAGAAGCCTTTAGATCCAACCCTTCTAGCTGGCCAGATACCGTAAACTCATGAAAGCTTGCCATATCTTCTTCGGATATTGCCTCCCAAACAACCTTGACTCGTTTTGCACCCCCGAGCTCATAGTCCACCAAAACTGAAGATGGCAGCTGTGGATAAGTTCCCTTAGCTGTATACAAGCGAAGTGGTCGTACAGAAAGTGCCTGCCCTAGTGAGGTATTTTCTGCCACCTGCAAATGAGTTTGATAGGTTTTGCCTTGATAAATAGCACTGATAACCAAGTCGCCTGCAGACAAGCAATGAAGCACTCCCTGCTTGATAATGGCGTGGGCACTACCACTCGTCTCCCAAATCACTTCACTATTCCCCACCTTGTTCACAGGGTTATCCACAGTTTGTGGATAAAGTCCAATAGCTGGGGAATCTCCTTCTTGCAAACCTGCCTGCTTGTCCACTCGAATCTCAAACAAGCGTTGATTTTTCACTGGTTGGCAAGCAAAAGCCTCTCCCACTAAGAAATTAAAACTTGCTGGCTCTAGCCCTCTGGCACTGGCCTTTACTCTTACTTGGCCTGCCTGCTCCAAGCTCTGAACTAAGAGGACACCTCTGCCATGGAAGGCTTTCCGCTTAAACCGACCATTTTTCTGAGCCTGGTAACGTTCACGACTAGCCTGCCTTCCATTATCCACACCTACAATACGAGCAGGGCCTTCAATTTCAAAATGAAGCTGATTGAAAGCACTCGGCACCCAATTTCCATCCTTGTCCAATACATCAAAATAGAGATAGAGGAGGTCTTGCCCATCTGGTTCCAGTTTTGTTTTCTCGGCATGTAACCCGATTTTGGCTGGCTTACCTGCAGTCACCACCCTATCTTCTGCTACAATCTGACCTTGACGGTCATAGGCTACAGCATGCAATTCTCCTGGTTGATAAGCCAAGCGCCATTCGAGATAGAGGAGGTCAAAACCTTCTCCCTCTTGGTATTTTCGACCGTCTGAAGTCCATTTTTCCTGAAAAGTCTTCCTACCTTTAGATTTTCCATTGAGAAATAGCTCTACAAAACCAGCATTTGAATACACTCGAACAGGGATATCCCCATACTTATCCACAACTTGTTGATAACTCTTGTGGATTTCCCAATTCCAATGGGGCAGGATATGAACCATAGGTTGCTGATCTAGTGCCAACCACTGACTTTGATAGAGATAATAATCATTTTTAGGAATCCCTGCCGTATCCACGATCCCAAAATAGGAACTCTTGACAGGTGTGTCATTTTGGTTGTGCCAAGGAGTCGGCTCACCGATATAGTCCACTCCTGTCCAGATAAACTGACCCGCATAGTCTAACCGATTTCGATCTACTATCCAAGCAGCCGTCGCCGTCTTCCCCCAAGGAACCCGATCATTACCATAGTCTGACTGTTCAAAATTCCGCACGCGGCGATTATCCCCAATCCATTCCTTATCTGGGCGAAAATAGCTATCACGCGTCCGTGTAGCCGATGAGGTTTCAGACCCGTAAAGTCGCCACTTGGGATGTCTTTTGCGAATTCCATCAATATTATCTTCCGAGTAATTCAAACCCACCACATCCAGCAAATCAGCAATCTTTTCATGACCTCCAGAACCATCTCCAAAGCGGAACTGGTCCATTCCCATGGTCACAAAACGACTATCATCCACTTCCTTTACCCTTTCTAGCAAGCGTTTGATAGTCTTCAATGAATGAGCATCGCCATTTGCTTCGCTGACTTCATTTCCTAAGGACCACATAAAAATCGCTGGATTATTCTTGCCACGCTCAATCATAGTGCGCAAATCATAATCTGACCAGAAATCGCCTGCTTTCGCTTCTGGATGAGTAGCTTCTTCCTCAAAAAAGCGACCATAGTCATATTCTTTCTTGCCTCCATACCAGGTATCAAAGGCTTCTTCTTGGATGAGTAAGCCCATTTTAGCAGCCACATCCAGCAAAATGCTACTGGCTGGATTATGGGTGATTCGGATTGCATTGACACCCATTTCCTTCATCTGGCGCAATCGTCTCTCAGCAGCTGACCTATTTTCCACAGCTCCCAGAGATCCATAGTCATGGTGCAAACAAACCCCGTGAATCTTCAACCAGCGACCATTTAGAAAGAAGCCCTTATCCGCTTGCCAATCCATATAACGGTAACCAAAAGCCTCCTCTTCTTCATCAACCAACATGCCATTTTTGTAAAGGCGAGTCTTCAATTGGTAAATGTGGGGATGATCAATATCCCAAAGCAAAGGTTGGAAAATTGATATGGCTTGTTTGAAATGATGTTTTTCCCCAGACTCAATCATTACAGAATCAGTCACCTGCCAGTCTGACAGCTGTTGTCCATCATACCAGATACTCTGTTCCAAATACACCGACACGGACTGAGTTCCATCATTTGAAACCTTACTTGTAAGCTGAGTTTCCACCCATCCATCTCTTTGTTCCATTAGCTTGGGACTTTCTATCTTAATCCCATATAAATCCAGATGTACCGAATCCGTAATCAACAATTTCACTTCTCGGTAAATACCGCTACCAGAGTACCAACGACTGCTAGGTTGCTGATTTTCCACAAAAACCGCAAGCTGGTTGGCCGTCCCATCATTTCTTAGATAAGGCGTGATATCATAAGAAAAAGGTGTGTAGCCATTGGGATAATAGCCCAGCACTTGCCCGTTGATATAGACTTGGGCATTCATATAAACTCCATCAAACAACAAACGCACCGATACAAGACTGGCATCTTCTTCCAAGTAAAACTGCGTCCGGTACCAGGCCTGACCCCCATTTAGCTGACCACCCTCATTTTGCGCTGGCGAATAGTGGTCAAAATCATTGTAAATACTCCAGTCATGTGGCACTTGAATCGCCTGCCAATTTTCCCTCTGAAAATCTGGTGCCAAGGCATCTTCTTTCCCCACTTCCTGGCTAAAAAACCAGTGATTTCGTAAAACTTCTTCTCTTCTCATACAAGCATTCCTCTTTAAACGACTCGATTTATTTGACTATATCACAAAACAAAAGCGCTTTCAACACTTCCTCCGTCACTCCCTAAATACTTAGAAAAGATGCTATAATTTGTGGAGGAGAATTTAGTCCTCACAGCTACAAGGGTAATACAAAAAGAGCCTGTTGCCAAGCTCTTTAGTCTATTATTTTTTCTCAGCGCGAAGGGCTGACAAGATTTGTGTACGGATATCATCTACACCATTTGGAGTATTTGGTAAAAAGATCGTTTGATTTCCTTTAGAGGCAAAGGTATTCAAGGTATCCAAATACTGGTTAGTCAAGAGGATAGACATGATTTGTTCTTCTGTCATGCCAACATTGGCTTCCTTGAGTTCAGTGATAGACTCTGCCAATCCATCCACAATCGCCTTACGTTGTTGGGCAATCCCCACACCATGAAGGCGGTCTTTTTCTGCTTCGGCTTCAGCTGCAGTGACGATTTTAATCTTGTCGGCTTCCGCTAATTCTTGCGCTGCGACCCGCTTACGTTGCGCCGCATTGATTTCATTCATGGATTGCTTGACTTCTGCATCTGGTTCAACCTTGGTAATCAAGGTTTTCACGATAATATAACCGTAAGTAGTCATTTCTTCTGCTACTTGATGTTGAACTTCAAGGGCAATCTCATCTTTTTTCTCAAATAATTCATCCAAGGTTAATTTTGGAACAGAAGAGCGAAGAGCGTCTTCAATATAAGATTTAATCTGAGATTCTGGACGCATGAGTTTATAGTAGGCATCTGTCACGCTCTGCTCGTTGACACGGTACTGAGTCGCTACATTCATCATAACGAACACATTGTCCTTGGTCTTGGTCTCAACCACAATATCGCTTTGCAACAAGCGCAACTGAATCCGCGCTGCAATCGAGTCAATCCCAAAAGGTAAGCGAATATGAATACCGCTATTGGCAACCTTTTGGTATTTCCCAAAGCGTTCAATAATCGCCACCGACTGCTGACGAACCACATAAACTGTACTCAGTGTGACTATCACCAATAGGAGCACACAAACCACCACAAAAATCATCAAAAATGTTGCCATTATCGTGACCTCCATCATTATTTTCCTGTATTATAGCACATTTAAAGAAGGCTGTGCAGTTTTTACTGCGATTTTTCCTGAAATGTCAATAATTAGAGGTGAATTGTCACATTGTCGTCTAATCTCTTGCTAAAACAACTGGTAAGGAATTAGGTGCACCATGCTAGTTCTCTCTAACTCCGTTGATTATTAACATACTATCTGAGTTTTACAAGTCGTGGACAAAGAAACGAAACAAGTAACGGTTAATCCCTTTAAAAAACTCACAAAAAACATCATTAAAGTGAACCGCACTCCAATAGTCCAAGCATTAAGTGAGGTTGATGATCTAAATTTGATGTGTATACTATTTTTGTCATCGGTTACTGATTACGTTCCTTACGGTTCGTGAGAGGAGGTGAAGCTAATGAGCCTTATGCCTGAGCTTGCTCTTACTATTATAGCGGATGTCATCGCAGGAATTATCTTGTATTTCATTTGCAAATGGCTAGATAGTAAGGAGTAGACCGAGTGACTAGCCTATCAACACCCGTTAAATCGCTAAGATACGTCAAAAAAGCCCTTAACTATGCCAGTAGTTAGGGGCTTTGGTGTTCTAATGAACCTTATCAATTAACTACATTCTAGCATATAAACCCCGATATTTCAAGAGTTTTATTTATTTTTTAAAGTGCCTTAGGTATCTGAAAGGTCTATCATGAAGTTAGCCATCTAGTACCCAAAAACCGACTAGCTCCTATGAACTAGTCGGTTTCTCATCAATGCGCCAACATTTCTTGGGCGATTTCTTGGCCAGATAGGTTATCTGGGTAGTAGGTTGGCCAGTTATCCATTTCTTCAAAGAGGGCTTCTTGACTTGTGCCTCCAAAGAAAATATGGAAATGTTCTGCCTTAACTGGGGCGATATTGTGGTCACTAAACTGAACATACTTGAATTGTCCAGCATCAGGATCTGTGGCTTCAAAGAGGAAGCGCACGCCACGATTGCCTTTCTTGTAAGTTAAGATTTTCTTGCCAACATACTTGTAGGTGAATTTCTTACTTTGTCCACCTTGAACAAATTCCATAGTGTTATCAGTAATGTTGATCTTAGTGATATCTGTCTGATAGCCTTTTGTATAGTAGGCCTTGTACTCAGCCTGGGTCATCTTACCAGTCAACTTAGCCTTGTAGTCAAAGACCTGATCAAACGTGCCATCTTCAAGGAAAGGATAAACTGATTGCCAGTTACCTGCATAGTCACTCAAGGTACGATCCTTGACATCGGCATCCTCAAAGTAACCATTTTGAACTGTCTTGGTATCCTCTGCCTTTTCAGGCTCAATTGCTGGGCCTTCTTGGTCTGTTGTTTGTTTTAGAGCCTTGAGGTTTTTCTCCATGATAGAGATATAATTTTCTCCCGCCTTGGTATCTTCTTCTGTCAGACTTTCTAAAGGATTGAGGACATCTGTTTTGACACCTGCCTCTTTTGAAAGTGTATTAGCAAGGGCTTGTGAAGCATTTTCTTCAAAGTAGATATAGGCAATTTTATTTTTCTTGACGTACTCTGTCAATTCTGCCAGACGAGCAGCTGATGGTTCTGCATCTGGAGAGAGACCTGAGATTGCGACTTGTTTGAGTCCATAGTCCAAGGCAAGGTAGTTAAAGGCTGCGTGTTGAGTCACAAAGCTCTTTTGTTTGGCTTGAGACAATCCTTCTGCATAAGCCTTATCCAAGGCTTGCAATTTTTCGATATAGGCAGCAGCATTCTTTTCAAAGGTCTCTTTTTTATCAGGATAATCTGCTGATAAACTGTCACGGATATGCTCTACTAGTTTAATAGCACGAACTGGTGATAACCAAACATGGGGATCGTACTCATGGTGATGGCCTTCTTCTTCATGGTCATGGTCTCCCTCTTCTTCCTCACCACCTGGCAAAAGCAACATATCGCCTGTCGCCTTGATAGTCTTCACCTTTTTCTTATCCAAGGTATCTAGCAATTTAGGGACCCATGTTTCCATGTTTTCATTTTCATAAACGAAGGTATCTGCGTCTTGGATTTTAGCAACTGCCTTGGCAGACGGTTCATATTCATGGGGTTCTGTACCAGCACCGATGAGGAGTTCTACATTAGCAGTATCTCCTGCGACTTGCTTGGTAAATTCATAGACAGGGTAAAAGGTTGTTACGATATTTAGTTTGCCATCTGCCTGCTTTTGATTGGAACAAGCCACTAAAAACAAGGCACATAGACTGGCGAATAATAAGCTAATTTTTTTCACGTTAGTCTCCTATTTGATAAAACGTCTTACTAAACTGATGAGTAAAAAGACAGTTACAAAAATAATGGTAATACTTGCACTTGCAGGTGTTTCTGCATAGTAGGAAATATAAAGTCCTGCCACCATTCCCAAAAATCCAATAGCACTGGCAAGCAGCATAACCGATTTAAAGTTTTTCCCGAGACGCAGGGCAATACTAGCTGGCAAGACCATAATGGTTGATACCAGAAGAGCTCCCGCAGCAGGAATCATAAGGGCAATAGCCACCCCTGTCACCATGTTAAAAAGAATAGACATGGTACGAACTGGCAAGCCATCCACAAAGGCCGTATCCTCATCAAAGGTCAGGATATACATTGGACGAAGGAAGAGGAAGGTCAAAACCAAGACAACCGCCGCAATGACAAAGAGGGAAATGACCTGTTCTTCACTAATCGTCACGATGGAACCAAAAAGGTACTGGTCTAAACTCATAGAACTCGAACTTTTACCCTTACTCATGACAATCAGAGAAACTGCCAGACCTGTTGACATTAGGATAGCTGTCCCGATTTCCATAAAGCTCTTGTAAACCGTACGGAGATACTCCAAAAAGACCGCCGCAATCAAGACAATAGCAATAGTGGAAATAGTTGGCGAAATCCCCAGAACCAGCCCAAAGGCTACACCTGAAAGCGAGACGTGGCTGAGGGTATCACTCATCAAACTCTGACGGCGCAAGATAAGGAAGGTTCCTAATACTGGCGAGAAAAGACTCATGGCAATAACAGCCAGAAAGGCACGTTGCATAAAGTCATAAGATAACAAACTAAGCATGGCCCACCTCCTGATCATTCTCATGAACGTTGAAACAACGCCATGGCGAGTCTTGGTTACGGACTAGATGAATATTGCGGTCCGCATAGTCCTTAACTTCTTCAGGGTCATGAGTAATCATCAAAACAGCCTTGCCGTGATGGTGGGCGCTGTGGTGCATGAGTTCGTAAAATTCATTTTTACTTCCTGCATCCATCCCCGTTGTCGGCTCATCTAGGATAAATACATCTGGGTCAGAAGCAAACATACGCGCAATCACCGCTCGCTGCTTTTGCCCCCCAGATAGAGAACCCAAGCGTTTGTCTCTGTGTTCCCACATGCCAACTGAGTCCAGACTAGCCTTGATATGCTCCTCATCATGAGCATTCAAGCGACGGAACCAACCCTTTCTCGGATAGCGACCAGATTTGACAAATTCATAAACCGTACTTGGAAAACCAGCATTAAAACTGGCAATCTGTTGAGGAAGATAGGCTATTCTCAATTTCTTACCCTGCGTATTTGTCTTTGAAATAGTCACCTTTCCAATGCGTGGCTGAAGGATTCCAAGACTGGCCTTGATCAGTGTCGTCTTAGCTGCCCCATTTTCCCCCGTCAAGGTAACAAATTCCCCACTATCAACACTATAATTGATATGTTCAAGAACGGGCTCCTTATCATAATAGAAGGATAAATCCTCTACCGTAATATATCTCATTATTTGATTTCTCCTACTAAAGCAGTCAAAAACCGCTGGATCACTTTTTGTTCATTTGGAGTAAACTGAGTCGCCACTTGTTCATAGGTTAAAAGTGTATGCTCATGGTGATGATGGTGCTCCTCAGCGATTGGACGAGCCAAATCAGTCAACTGGTAAAAAATCACACGCGCATCCTTAGGATCTTTAGATGTTTCTAACATCCCTTCCTTAACCAGAGATTTAATGGCCTTGGTAACCGCCGCCTGACTGACATTGAGGCGACGGGCCAACTCTGAATTTGTTAAAGATTCCTCTGACAAGAGCATGAGAATGTGCTCCTGAGTATTGGTCAGGGCTACCTCACTAGTGCAATGACCTATTAGGATTTCATGCTGATTTTCCGCCTGCAAAATCACCTCATTTAAAAAGGCATCGATATCCTTCGCTAGCTGTCTCATATCTGACTCCTTTCCTTTTGGACTTCTCTTTTTTAAGAGAAAAATACTATTCTTTGAAAAATTATTTACTGGTTAATTATATCACAACCAAAAAAAGAGTCAAGAAAAAACGTGAAAACCAGTTTCATTCTTGAACTCTTCTATATATTATTATCTATTTGAATGTCTTAACATCTCCATCATAAGTCGCCCAGTCTTTGCTGAAAAAGCGTTCATTCAGATGGTAAGTCGGAGCTGGCGTGGGATTGGATAGGAAAGGATCAACTGCCTTATCAAAAGCAAGCCAACCCAACCAACCTAGGTGAATGGTATCCTTAACAAAATAAGGATCCCCTCCATTTTTTGAAAAGTCAGCAATATTAGTGAAACCTTGACTTTCTAATTGGTAACGAATTTTCTCCACTGCATGCTGGTACATATCTTCTCTGAGCCCTGTGTAGTCCATCCATTTCTTATTGACAGGCTGGATGACAAAGAGGACATTAACTTTCGATTTTGCAAATTGATTGAGAACCAACTGTAAATCATTATATTCAGATGATTTTAGGAAACTGTAATTCTTTTGATACCCTTCCCATTTTTTCAAATCCTTCTTAACCTCTCTCGTATAGAAATGATTTTCCATCCCCATATCATTATTGGTCGTATTGGCTTCTGCATCCTTTCGAGCAATTTTTTCTAACTCTTGGTAAGAAAATTGATCTGGAAGATCTTTTAAATAATTTTCCACATGTTCCTTATATTTGAGTTTTCCTCTAATGGAGAACTGACCAAATAGAGAAGCCTGTCTCTCATTGAATCGGGCAAAAATATTAATAGCAACCTGATCAACCTCTGATAATTCTTCACCCTTTGATAGTTTTTGAACAATGCCTTTTAATGCAACATTAGGATTCTGCTTTAACAATCGAATAGCCGCATGCTTTGCAGCAGTGTCACCAGATTGATTTTCCAGAAAAGCTGTCAATTGGTCACTGTTAAAAAATCTCTGAAACGCTGCGGGTTCATAATCAGTCTCTGTAAACCACTGAGGCGAAATAACAAATACCGCCTGTTTATTCTCAATTTCTGGCAAAATTTGCTGTAGGCCAAAATATTGATTTAGAGAGGCTGCTCCTGCTTGACCTAAAAAGTAAGGACGATAGGGACGATGGTATTTCTCTGCTAAAACAGCTGGATGGACACTATCAAATCGAATCCATTCACTGGACCCTAGAAAAGGAATAAAACGCATATTTGGATCTGTAAGAGCCCTTACTTTTTGGCTTCTCTCTTTAAAACTCTCTACACTAACAGAAGCCGCCGAATATTTCTCCTCCGTCAGATTATGGCTTGTTTTACTTGGATAAAAAAAGATGAGTAGAAGAACCAAAAATCCAGCTATGAAGATAGGCCCAAAGATTAACCATAAGCGTTTAAGCATTTTGTAGCTCCACAATACCAGCTATGATTTTATTGGCTGTATTCCAGTCGTCGCGACCAAACTCTGTAACAGGGACACGAATATCAAAACGGTTTTCAATCTCCACAATCAACTCAACCGTTCCCATACTATCCAAGACACCTGCATCAAAAAGATCTTCATCCATCATGTCAGAAACATCTTCCATAAACAACTCATCAATAATTTCAATAACTTCTGATTTGATATCCATATTTTATTTCCTTTTATTTTTTAAACCATAAATCATTCAAAAATCCAGAAAAGATTAAGAATGACAGCATGACGACATGGAAGGTGATAACCATGCCAAGCAACTGAATCCAGCGATTCTCAGGTAGAGCAGCTTTCCCTGCTTTTTTCCGTTCCTTATTGAGCGTTTTTTTCTTACGAATCCAAGCATCATTAATAACCAAGCCTAATCCATGAAAGAGGCCATAGGCGATATAGTACCAGGTCACTCCATGCCAAAATCCCATAATCAGCATATTTACAATATAGGCCACACTTGAGGTTACATTGCGATTCTTAAAGACCTTCTTTCTGGTCAACACCATGACCATTCGCATAAAGACAAAGTCACGGAACCAGAAAGACAGACTCATGTGCCAGCGATTCCAAAACTCTTTTAAATCCCTAGATAAAAAAGGCTTGTTGAAGTTAATTGGACTATGAATCCCCATTAAGTTTGAGATTGCCAAGGCAAACATAGAGTAGCCTGCAAAGTCAAAGAAAAGTTCTAGACCAAAGGTATACATAACTGCCAAGGCATAGTGGTTAAAAAAGCCACCTGACTGTAGGGCTAGATTCTTCAGAGGAGGGAGTAAGGTCTCTCCTAAAATATGAGCTATGATAAACTTATATAGAAAGCCAAGCATGATATACTTGACAGCCTCTTCCAGCATATCCATCAACTCATCTCGCTCAGGAATGGTCTGATAATTTTCATTAAACCGCTTAAAGCGATCGATTGGCCCGCTTGAAAAAGTCGGCATGAAGAGTAGGAAGCGGAGGAATTCCCAGAGGCTAAAATCCTTAATCACTCCATCTCTCAGCTCGATGATAATCCCAACCGAACGAAAGGTCAGGTAAGAAATTCCCAAAAATCCAAGCAAAGACTGCGTTCCATTGATAGCTGGCTGCACCTTGACAAAGATAATCGGCAGTAGGGACAGAAAACTAACTAGGTAGAAAACCCACTTACCATCCTTACTTTTTCGATAGTGCTTATAGAAAAGCAAGAGCAATATTTCCCAGCACAGATAAATGCCCAAGGCAGCCAATTGATTAGTCTTCCCACCTACCAGCATGGTAACGATAAAGAAGAGACTAACCAATACCTCGTACCAGGCAAAGCGTTTCTTGAAAAAGAGGCCGATAAAGATGGGCAAGGTTGCAGCAATCACATAGACAAAATACTGAGGATTGCCGTATGGCTCTAAATGAGGAAGCTGTTTAAAAAACTCCATCATCTCCTATTTACCTCATTAATCAATCCTTTGATATCAATTTTTCCATTTGGAGTCAGTGGCAAACTGTCTCGATAAAGGAATTTGGACGGCATCATATAAGACATCATAATATCTGTCAAGTCTTCCTTAATGGCCTTGGTAATATCGATATCACGCTCAAACTGCTCACGAACACCATCTTTTAAGATGACATAGGCTAGAAGATTTTGCACCTTGTGGTCTTTATTATAGCGCGGTACTGCAACAGCAGACTCGATAAAGCGAGACTTATTGAGGTTTTGAGAGACATCTTCTAACTCAATGCGGTAACCGTTGAACTTAATCTGGAAGTCCATGCGTCCGCCGTAGAGAAGCAAGCCTTCATCTGTCATGGTTCCCACATCACCTGTGTGATAGGCTGGCAGACCTTCAAACTCAAAGAAGGCTTCTGCTGTTTTTTCAGGATTATTCATATAACCTTTTGAGACGGCCGGTCCTGAAACAATGATTTCTCCCTGTTCACCATTTGGCAGTTTATTTCCTTCCTCGTCAATGATAAAGGTTGGAGAATCAGCCTTGGTATAGCCAATTGGTAGACGTTTGAGATTCGCTAGCATCTCATCTGTCACGGCAACTGCTGACAGGGCCACTGTCGCTTCTGTTGGGCCGTAAGCATTGATAATACGGGCATTTGGGAAACGCTCACGTAGTTTTTGAGCCGTTTTGACCGTCAATTCTTCTCCATCAAAGTAGAAATGCGTGATACCAGGCATTTTCTCGCTATTAAAGTCTTCAGACAACATGGCCATATCCGCAAAAGAAGGCGTTGATGTCCAGATAGCGATTGGCAATGAAAAGATGGTCGCAAAGAGTTGCTTAAAGTCCTGAGTAATAGCTGAAGGAAGAGCGAAAAGTGTACCACCAAGTGCTAATGTCGGTGCCCAGTACATGACAGACAGATCAAAAGAATAAGGTGGCTGAGCCAGCATTTGCGGACGACTTGGCGTCGCAAATTCCTTATCCGTAATCATCCAGTTGGTAAAACTGAGGAGGTTATCATGGGAAATCTGTACTCCCTTAGGCTTACCAGTTGTACCAGAAGTAAAGATAATGTAGTAGTTATCATCTCCCTTGACTGGATGCGTAATCTCATAACTAGTCCCTTGAGCAAAGGCTTCTTGAACCTGAGCTAGAGTCATCATTGGCGTAGAAACCTGCTCCAATGGAAAGTCTGAGATAGCAATAATCAAGCTTGGCTCTGCTACTTCTAAAATAGCCGAAACTCGCTCCAAGGCTGAATGGCTGTCAATGGGAATGTAGGCATGTCCTGACTTAGTCAGAGCTACAAAAGTTGCCAACATTTCATATTCTTGGCCTCCAAAAACAACCACAGGAGACTTCTCTGGTAAATCCAGTTGGTCGATGGCTGCAGCTAAACTATCCGAATCAGCCTTCAAATCTCCATAAGTGTGTTCCTGCCCCAAAACATTGTAAACAGGATAGCTAGGCTGTGTCTGAGCAAAATGCTCAATGGTTTCAATCATATCTACGATTGCTTTATTTGACATAATAAGGATTCTCCTTCAAGTTAAAATTCATTATAGATAAAGCTTCCTTGACCCTGACCAAGATAGCTAAAGAAGTAAAGCAGCCCTAGAAAGATAAGAAAATACAAGGCTGTCCGACCAAGAAAGAGGTACAATTCTTTTCTCTGTTTCATTAAGAAAAACCATTCATTTCTGTAATTTTCCGCTAAAATAAAATCAATTTCTTACTAATTTATTTTTCTGCTATTATACCACTTTATAGACTAGTTTTTCAATTGTTTACCCGTCTATTTTCACTACGTTCCAGTAACATTAATTTGTTCCATATGATTCTTTCTAATGATAGCTTGAATGCTTTTCAGTATAGATTATATGGGGGCTACAACAAAGTAGGCTCCATATAATCTATAGAGGATTTCTCCACTATAAATATTATAGAGCCTTATCTTATGTCTCACTTTATCGGTGCAGTTCCCTTTATCTAGAGATTTTTATAGTATGTAATCCTAGAATTCACTATAGATAAATTCTTGAATGTTCGAAAAATCGGTCACAAAACAATAAATCACGATGCTTAAGATAACCGTATAGAAAAATAGCGTCCACAAGATTAAACGGTGTGTGTTAGTTATCTTGGTTTGCAAATTTGTAAAGTTCTTTTTCAACTTCCATCCATCCTTTCACTCCAACATGCATCACATCAAATAAAAAGTAATCATCATACTCTCTGTTTCCATAGTTTAATACCGTTGCACCATAGCTTTTTGCGACATCTTCTATTTTTTTATAAGTTTTCTCCCGCATCTCTCTTGAGACACCTGTGTAGTCATTCCATTTCCCGTTTACTGGGAAAATAATGACCTCAACTTCAATGCCCAATTCTTTGGCAACTGTCAAGAAAAGTTCCATATCTGAATACTCTGGTGACTCGAGGTAGCTCAAATCTTTATTAGAATTCTTCAGCGATGTATAACGATCTTTTAAATAGGTATTGTAGTAGTTATTATCAACAGCATAATCATTATTGTCTGTTTTCTTTTTGACCTCTTCTACAAACTGATTCATCATTTTCTCCCAATCATAGTCTGGGGTTTTATCCCCTAGTGAAGGATAATCTGATTTGGCATGTTTTTGATAAAAAGTCTGTTTGAGTTTAAAGGAATAAATCGCGTTATCAAACTCTAATAGTTTTTTATCAACAATCGTTCCTTTCTCATCTATGAAATAACTTTTGTATTTTTTGTAGATGTCATTTTGTTGCTTGTTCCCCTTGGTAATCTCGATAATGCGATTGATTAGTTTTTCTTTCGTTTCCTTACTAATCTTATCATTATCTAGCATATGGAAAATATGTTCCTGAGAAGCCTTGTTCAAAAAGGCATCTTGATGAGTCCCATCTTTTTCAAACCACTGAACCGACTCTATTATAGCCACTTTTCGCTTAGTCATAGATCCTTCAATTGAGCCCAAGGTCGTAGCCTGAATGATGTTTTGTGAATAGCTGGTTCCAATCTGCATGATATTAAAATCGTTGTAGTTAAAAATTTTATTGGGATGATAGTCTTCATTTATCGTTGCAACCAACTCAGATGACCCCAATAAAACCAATGTATTGGGAGTGATATTGCTTGTTAAAATATCTCTACTTTTATACTTTTCATACGAAGTGCTATAGCGAATACTGTTATCCTTTACTTTATAATAATCATCAATCTTCTTGACGTATGTCACATTTAAAAGCGCAAGCGTCGCAATTACGAGCACAAGCGATAGCAAAAATGCTTTTAGTTTAATCATCTAGTTTTATCCTATCCCTTCGATCCGTCCAATCTCTTTTCAAGTTCTTATCTCTTTAAAATCGTCAGTAAGATTTTATAAGGTTCACCTGAAAAGATAAAGAAACCAATCATAACCAAATTCATGGTCACAAACCAACTCAGTAGCTTATACCAATCTTTGTTTTTATTTTTCTTATAAAAATTGCTTTTCTTTTGATACACTTCAAATCCAGCCATCAAGACACCGTGATAAAAACCATAAACAATGTAGCTAACACTAAGGCCATGCCAAAAACCCATGACCAACATATTGACCATATAGGCATAGGTTGCATTGTGTAGTCTATTTTTAAACCACTTTTTCCTGATAACCTGCATCAATACTCTTGAAAATACAAAATCTCTCAACCAGGTCGACAAGGTGATATGCCATCTGGTCCAGAAATCCTTGATATCAACACTCAAGAAAGGTTTGGGCACCTCTAAAAACTCCACTCTTATCACAAAAGAAAAAATCAACTGTATGTGTCTCATTTAGTTGGCACATTC